>NZ_JAYGIC010000016.1:0-16841 GCF_034931105.1 Synechococcus sp. CCY9201
GCCCGCCACGGCCAGCTGGTGCATCTGCACACCCCGATCACCGCCAGCCTCGGGGAACAGCAACCCCTGGCCCTGGCCGCGGCCCTGCATCCCACCCCGGCGGTGGCCGGCCTGCCCCGGCGGGAGGCCATGGCCTGGTTGCGCAGCCTCGAGCCCTTCGAGCGAGGTACTTACGCCGCGCCCCTGGGCTGGATCGACAGCGAGGGGGATGCCGAGCTGCGGGTGGCGATCCGCAGTGGCACCCTGCGCGGCCGCGAGCTGGAACTCACCGCCGGCGCCGGGTTGGTGCAGGGCTCGGTGGCGGAGCGGGAACTGCAGGAGGTCGCCCTCAAGCTGGGGGTGCTGCAGCAGCAGCTCAATCTGCCGCTGGCTCCGATGCCGCATTGATGCACGAGCGCTGCCTCGGGTTTCTGCACCGCTCCTGCCCCTAGCCGGCCATGGCCCCCCTGCTCGTTCTGCTGTTGCTGCTGAGCGGTCTGCTGGTCAGTGGCCTGCTGCTGCGCCAGCACTTTGGCCGCGCCACCCTCCATCGGGTGATTGTCGAGGCGGACACGCCGGCGGGCAAGGCCTTTGACCTGTTGCTGCTGATCGCCATCAGCGCCAGCGTGTTGGCGGTGATCCTGGAAAGCGACAGCCGCGTGGCCTTGAGCCATCCCCATCTCTTCGAGGGGCTGGAATGGGGCTTCACATTGCTGTTCGGTCTCGAATACGTGCTGCGGCTGTTGTGCACCAGTCAGCCGCTGCGGTATGCCACCAGCTTCTTCGGCGTGGTGGATCTGATCGCGATCCTGCCCAGTTTCCTGGGGTTGATGCTGGCGGGAACCAAATACTTTCTGGTGGTACGGATCCTGCGGCTGCTGCGGGTTTTCAGGATCCTCAAGCTGGGCGAATATCTGCAGGAATCGGAGCTGCTCTGGCGGGCGATAGTGGCCAGCCGGCGCAAGATCATCGTCTTTCTGATGACCATGGTGCTCCTTGTGGTCATCATCGGAGCTCTGATGTATCTGATCGAGGGCGAATCCGGCGGCTTCGTCAGCATCCCGGTCGGGATCTACTGGGCCGTGGTCACCGTGACCACCGTGGGCTATGGCGATGTCGCGCCGGTCACCCCCCTGGGGCGCTTCGTCGCCTCGATCGTGATGTTGCTGGGCTACAGCATCATCGCGGTGCCCACCGGCATCCTCACGGTGGGGATTCAGCAGGCACGCCGCCGCCAGGAGCCGGTGCGGCGCTGCCCCAGCTGCGGCAAGGGGGGGCACCAGGGCGATGCCCGCTTCTGCCGCCAGTGCGGCAACCGGCTCTGAGGGGGCGCGCCGGCGTGGTTCAGGTGGGGTTGCTTCAGCCCTGTGCCAGCAACCGCTCGATCGTCAGATCCGCCAGCGGCTGCCCCGCCAGCCGTTCGACTTCCCGCACACCGGTGGGGCTGGTCACGTTGATTTCGCTGAGGCGGCCATCGATCACATCGATCCCCACGAAGAACAGACCCTCCGCCCGCAGCACCGGGGCCAGTTCGGCGCAGATCCGCCGCTCCGCCTCCGTCAGCTCGGTGACCTCCGGCGCCCCACCCACCGCCAGGTTGCTGCGGAACTCACCCGGCAGGGGCTTGCGGTTCACGGCCCCGAGCGGTTCGCCGTCCACCAGCAGGATGCGCTTGTCGCCGGCCGTCACCCCCGGCAGGAAGGCCTGCACCATCACCGGCAACCGTTCCTGCTGGGTCACCAGCTCCAGCAGGGCCGTGAGTCCGGGGGCTGAGGCCGCACTGCGCACCACCCCCTGACCGGCCCGGCCACCCAGGGGCTTGAGCACCACATCGCCGTGCTCGGCGGCAAAGGCGGCCAACTGCTCCACCCGGGCACTCACCAGCGAGGGCGCCATCAGGTGGCTGAAGCGCAGGGAACCGACTTTCTCGTTCCAGCCGCGCAGGGAGGCGGCCCGGTTGAGCACCCGCACCCCCTGGCGCTCGGCCAGCTCCAGCAGATGGGTGGCATAGAGGTAGGCCTCGTCCACGGGCGGATCCTTGCGCATCCAGACCCGGGGAAACGCTTCGAGGGGCAGCAAGCGTGGCGACTCGGCCCGGTACCAGGGCTGGGGCACCTGCCAGCCCGTCGGATCGGCCACCATCGGCTCCAGCCATACCGGCTGGGCCCACACCCAGGCACGATGGCCGCGGTCGTCAACGCCGCTGACTGGCGGTGCGGCCGACAGGTCGGCGATGGTGGCCACCCAGACCTCCTGGCCGGCCCGTTGAGCCGCCTGCATCAGGGCCACGCTCGAATCCTTGGCGGGATTGAGCCGGGCGATCGGATCGATCAGGAACAGCTGGGAGGCGGAACCGGGGGGCGGAAGGACGCTCACCGTCAGCTGCCCAGGAGGGGATCGAGCTGGCCCTTGTGATCGAGGGCATGCAACTCATCGCAGCCCCCGATGCCCTGGCCATCAATGAAGATCTGGGGCAGGCTCGTGCGCCCATCGGCCCGCTCGCTCATCGCCGCCCGGGCGGCATGGTCGCCATCGATGCCGTACTCGGTGTAGGGCACTCCCTTGCGCTCCAGCAGCTGCTTGGCGCGAATGCAGAACGGGCAATACCGCCAGGTGTAGATCTCAACGTTGGCGGCCATCTCCTCAACTCAGGCGGAAGGGTGGATCCTAGAAGTGAATAGCGGCACGGCTGGGCATGGTGATCAGGGGGCTGAGGGCTGGGCCATGACATGGACACGCCGCCACCTGTTGCTGGTCGCGGCGTCGAGTGCAGTGGCCGGCACGGTTCCCTGGAGGGCGCAGGCCAGGCCGTCGGCAGGCGAGTCTTCGGGATTGCCGGTCACGCCGTTGCAGCTGCTGGCGGCGCCCGTCTTCAACGACCAGGTTCTGTTCGCCCTCGGCGGTGCCAGCTCCCAGACGGCGGAGGTGGGAGAAGTGCTGCGGATCGCCCAGGTGATCCGTGCCCGCAGCGGCAACCCTTCCGATCCACCCACGGCTGCCTTCGATGCCCTGGTCGAGGCCTTCGGTAGCGCCGGAGATCGGCTCGAACAGTTGGCCGAGCAGGCCAGTGCGCACCCCGTCACCTCCCGCCACCGCTGGTTCCGCGCCGCCACCTGCGCCGCCCAGCAGCTGTTCTTCGTGCTCGGCAGCGGCGATGGCGCGCGAGAGGAGGCTCTCTTTGCCTCTGCCCAGCGCCGCTGGCTGCAGGCGATCCGCCTCCTGGAGCCCCGGGTCGAACGGTTCGTGGTGGCCTCGCGCTTCGGAGAGCTTCCTGTCACCTTCTTCCCCGCCCCTGGCGGAAGCGGAGCGCGCCCCACGGTGCTGATCAGCGAGGGCAGCGACGGGCAGAACGTCGAAACGATGCAGTTCGGCGTCACCGCTGCCCTGGCCCGGGGATACAACGTTGTCCTGTTCGAGGGGCCCGGCCAGATGTCGCTGCTGTTCCAGCGGCAGATCCCCTTCACCCCTGACTGGGACCAGGTGGTGGGTCCGGTGCTGGATGCCGTGCGTCAACGCAGCGACGTGGGGCGGGTGGCCCTGATCGGGATCTCCTTCGGCGGCATGCTCTGCGCCCGGGCCGCGGCTGCGCTCAGCGGGCTGGATGCGGTGGTGTTCGAACCGGCGGCCTGGAGTTTTACCCCCCTCTGGGGTGATCAGACCAGCATGGCCGCCGTGCAACGCAGCCAGGGGGCTGGGAGCCGCGAGCAGCAGCAGGTGTGCCGCCAGGTGAATGCCGGCCTGCAGGCCGCCTGGCCCTCCCTGAGCCCGACCGAGCGGTTCCAGATTCACAAGCGGGGCGAGATCTTCAGCCGCCAGGTGCTGCTGGAGGCCAGGGCGGGCCAGCCGCCCTCCGATTACTACGGCCTGCTCGAAGCGATGTTGCCCTTCGATTTCCGCAGCGACTGGCAGCGCATCCGGATTCCCAGCCTGGTGCTGGCCAACCAGGGGGACTGGGCCTTTGCCGACCAGTCGGAGCAGGCCTTTGCCCTGTTGACCGCCCTGCCTCCGAGCCAGAAGCGGCTGGTGCGTCTCACGGCGGCCGAAGGGGCCTCCCTGCACGACCAGCCGGTGGGTGCCCAGGTGGCGGAGGAGATCGTCTTCGACTGGCTCGACGAGCAACTGCGCTGATACGGTCGCCCCATGCGACCTCCCTCCACGGTGCTCGACCTCACCGACTTCAAACGCGATCTGTCCGAGCTCACCGACCGCCTGGGCAATGCCCAGGACTGTCTTTGACGTACCGGCCCTGAAAGCCCGCCAGCGCGACCTCGAGCAGCTGGCCTCCCAGCCCGATTTCTGGGATGACCAGCAGGAGGCGCGCCGCCAGATGCGCCTGCTCGACGATGTGAAGAGCCAGCTCGAGCAGCTGGCCCGCTGGCGCGGCGCCGTGGACGACGCCGAAGCCACCCTGGAGCTGTACGGGCTGGAGCCCGACGATGACCTGCTGGAGGAGGCCAGCAGCGGCCTCGCCACCCTGCGTTCCGATCTGGACCGCTGGGAGCTGGAGCGGCTGCTCTCCGGCACCTACGACAAGGAGGGCGCCGTGATTTCGATCAATGCCGGTGCCGGCGGCACCGACGCCCAGGACTGGGCCCTGATGCTGATGCGCATGTACACGCGCTGGGCTGAAGACCACGGCATGAAGGTGACCGTGGACGAACTCTCGGAAGGGGAGGAGGCGGGGATCAAGAGCTGCACGATCGAGATCGAGGGCCGCTACGCCTACGGCTACCTGCGCAATGAAAAGGGCACCCACCGGCTGGTGCGGATCTCGCCGTTCAACGCCAACGACAAGCGCCAGACCAGCTTCGCTGGTGTGGAGGTGATGCCGAAGCTGGATGAGGAGGTGAAACTCGACATCCCCGACAAGGACCTGGAGATCACCACCTCCCGTTCGGGCGGTGCCGGTGGCCAGAACGTCAACAAGGTGGAGACGGCCGTGCGGATCCTGCACATCCCCACCGGCCTGTTCGTGCGCTGCACCCAGGAACGTTCCCAGCTGCAGAACAAGGAGAAGGCGATGGCGCTGCTGATGGCCAAGCTGCTGGTGATCGCCCAGGAGCAGCGGGCCTCCGAAATCGCCGACATCCGTGGCGACATCGTGGAAGCGGCCTGGGGTAATCAGATCCGGAACTACGTGTTCCACCCTTACCAGATGGTGAAGGATCTGCGCACCCAGCACGAAACCACCGACGTGCAGGGCGTGATGGATGGTGACCTGGACCCCTTCATCGAGAGCCTGCTGCACCAGGGGGTGGAGATGGCCACCGAAGCGCCGGACTGAGGCGCCGGACCGATGCGCAGGACTGAAGCAACCGACTGAACCTCCGGGCTCACGATCGGCGTCTGAAACGCCGACACTGAACAGGCGCAAACGAACGCTCTCCCGTCTCTTTTCCTTGATGCCGGATTCTTCACCAGACCCGCAGGCGCCACCGGCCAGTTTCGTGAAACTGGCCATGCGCAACATGGTGCGCAAGGGACGCCAGAGCCTGGTGCATTTCGGCCTCACCGCCCTGGGCCTGTGCGGATTTCTGGTGCTGATCGCCTGGCTGGGCCGGCCCACCCTGCCCCCCACGGGCTGACGCCATGCCCGCCGACTCCACCATCGAGATCGACCCCAACGAGATCGACCTTGACCTGGCCTTCCAGGCGGACGACAGCCTTGAAGCCGCTCTGCTGGCAGCGGCAGCGCCCCTGGCCGATGTCGTGGCGGGGCTGGAACCCTGGAGCGAGCACCTGGGGCGCTGGCTGGCGGAGCTGAGGCCGGAGCTGCCCGGCACATTGCAGGCAACGGCCTACAGCCTTGGCCTCAGCCTCTGCAGCGATGCCGCAATCGCCGAACTCAACGCCTCCTGGCGGCAGAAAAATGGCGCCACGGACGTGCTCGCCTTCGCCGCCCAGGAGACCGCTGAAGGCGAACAGTTCCCCGATCTGCCGATGGCGGCTGGGATGGAGCTGGAGGCCCTGGAGCTGGGCGACATCGTGATCTCGCTGGAAACCGCCGCTCGCCAGGCCGGAGATGCTGGCAACACGCTTGAGGATGAGCTGCTGTTCCTGGCCAGCCATGGCCTGCTTCACCTGCTCGGCTGGGACCATCCCGATGAGCCCAGCCTCGCGGCCATGCTGGCCCTGCAGGAGCGTTTGATCAGGACTGGTCAGGCCGAAAACCGGCGGTAGGGTGCGCCAAGAGACGCGTTGCCGGTACCGATGCCATGCAGGTTCCGCACGAGCCCCCCATCCTCACGCTGCATGAGCCCAGCGGCCTGGCGATGAGCACGCAAGGGACTTCCCGCAGCCGCAAACCCCGACTGGGTGCCTGGACCGTGGCAGGGGATCTGCCCTCCAGCTTTCGCTACGCAGCGCAGGGCGTGATCTATGGCTTCCGCAGCCAGCGCAACTTCCGCATCCATGTGGGCACGGGGGTGGTGGTGTTCTCCCTGGGCCTCTGGCTCGGGCTGAGCGCCGACCGGCTCGCGGTGCTGGTGCTCACGGTGGCGACGGTGCTGGTGCTGGAGCTGCTCAACACCGCCACCGAAGCCGTGGTCGACCTGGCGATCGGGCGATCCTTCCACCCCCTGGCCAAGATCGCCAAAGACTGCGCCGCCGCCGCTGTGCTGGTGGCGGCCCTGGCCTCGCTGCTGGTGGCGGGCCTGTTGCTGCTGCCGCCGCTGATGCTGCGGCTGGGCCTCTGAGGCTGCGCCCTGCCAAGCCATCCCGCTGCTGAGGCGGCAACGTTGAATGGGGCAATCGATGCGGCGCCTGCCGGCGCCCGAAGGCTCCCATGCTGCTGGTCCTCGACAACTACGACAGCTTCACGTTCAACCTGGTGCAGTATCTGGGCGAGCTGGCGACGGACCATCCCCTGGCTGCTGAGCTGCGGGTGGAACGCAACGATGCCCTCAGCCTGGAGCAGATCCGGGAACTCGCCCCCGCCGCGATTCTGATCTCCCCCGGCCCAGGCGATCCAGATCAGTCGGGTGTGTGCCTGGAGGTGTTGCGGCAGCTCAGCCCCACCGTGCCCACCCTGGGGGTGTGCCTGGGCCACCAGGCCATTGCCCAGGTGTATGGAGGGCGAGTGGTGCGGGCGGCGGAGCTGATGCACGGCAAGACCTCTCCGGTGCGCCATGGCGGCGAAGGGGTGTTCGCCGGCCTGCCTGATCCCCTCACCGCCACGCGGTATCACAGCCTGATCGCCGAGCGCGCCAGCCTGCCGGAGTGCCTGGAGATCACGGCCTGGCTCGACGACGGCACGATCATGGGCCTGCGGCACCGTGACCATCCCCATATCGAGGGGGTGCAGTTCCACCCCGAAAGCGTGCTCACCCAGAACGGCCATGCGCTGCTGGCCAACTTTCTGCGGCAGGCGAGCCTGCATCCGAGCAACCAGCGCCAGGCCAGTCGCTGAGCAGCCCGGCCAAACTGTTCTGGCGCCCCATCGCTGCTAGTTTCGCGCCACGCAAGGGCCCTTGGGGCCGCCTCCCCCATCCCATGGCTGTTGCCGGTTTCCGCCGATTCCGCCCCCTGGCGACGCTCACGGCCACCAGCGTGCTGGCGGGAACCACCCTGGCAGGAGCGGCCCTCACCCCGGCTGCGCTGGCTGCAGGCGGGGTAACCATCACCAGCTATGGCCACAGCGCCCTGTTGATCCGTGGCGGCGGCGCCACCGTGCTGGTGAATCCGTTCAAGGCCGTGGGTTGTGCCGCGGGCCTGAGCGAGCCGCGGGTGGGTGCCGATGTGATCCTGGCCAGCAGTCGCCTGCTGGATGAAGGAGCCCCGGTGGCCAGCGGCCGCATGCTGGTGACTCCGGGTTCCTATCGCGTCGCGGGCCTGCAGATCGAGGGGATCGCCGCACCCCATGACCGGGTCGGGGGCCGCCGCTTCGGGCAGTCCACCCTGTGGCGCTGGCAGCAGGGTGGACTCACCTTCGCCCACCTGGGCGGTACCGCCGCCAGGCTGGCCCCGGCCGATCGGGTGCTGCTTGGCACGCCGGATGTGCTGATCATCGGGGTCGGCGGTGGCGCGAAGGTCTATACCGGTGCCGAGGCGGCGGAGGTTGTGCGGGAACTGAAGCCTCGCAGGGTTATCCCCGTTCAGCACAACAGCGGCAAGGAGAATCCGGATTGCGACCAGGGCAGCGTCGAGCCCTTTCTGCAGGCCATGGCCGGGACCCCGGTGAAGCGGGTGGGCAGCAGTGTGACCCTGCCGGGCAAGCTGAGTGAGGGCACCGAGATCATGGTGATGCGCTGAGCTCGATGGCGGCATAGGCCGCCCAGAAGCACTCCATCTGGTCCAGCGTTCCAAGGCTCACCCGCAGGGAGCCATCGATCAGGGGTTTGCCCGCCATCGAGCGCACCAGAATGCCGGCTCGCCGCAACTCGGCCTCCACCTCAGCCGGATCCCCCTGGGGCCAGAGCAGCAGATAGTTGCCCCCGTCCACGTGGTGGCGCACACCGGCCTCCCGCAGGCGTTGCACCAGCCAGTCCCGGGCCCGCAGCACCTCCGCCACATAGGCCTCCACATAGGGCTGGTCAGCCAGGGCGGCATGGGCGGCAGTCACGGCAAAGCTGTTGATGTCGTAGGGGCCGGTGACCCGGCTCACCCGGTCCACCACGGCTGCTGGCCCGATCGCGAAACCGATGCGCAGCCCCGCCAGGCCGGCCGTCTTGGCCAGGGAGCGCAGCACCAGGAGGTTCGGATAGGCCGCAAACGGATCAGCGGCGCCGCTGGCCTGCAGCAGGAGCGGCAGCACGCTGTCGCCGGTGAAGGCCTCATAGAGCTCATCCACCACCACCAGGGTGTGGGGTGCCAGCGCCGCCAGCTCCAGGATCCGCTTCGGTGCCAGCCGGGTGCCGGTGGGGTTGTTGGGGTTGCAGAGCAACAGGATGCGAGGTGGCGTCCAGCTCGCCTGGGCTTCATCGCCATCTGCATCGCCACCCGCATCGCTTGCCGCCGGTGGCTGAAGCGCGGCCTGGATCGCGGCCAGCGGGAACGTGAACGACGGCTCCTCGTAGGGAATCGCCTCGATCGCCATGCCCTGCATCCGGGCGCAGGGGTTGTAGTAGCCGAAGGTGGGGCTGGTGGTGAGCAGCCGGTCTCCTGCCGCGCCATAGGCCTGGAACAGGGCGTGGATCGCGGCATCCACGCCGTTGAACAGGCCAACCTGCTCAGGGGCGAGTGACCGGACCAGCCCTGGGGCTGTGGCACTGAGGTTGGCTACCACCGCCTCGCGCAGGCCGTCGTATTCCGGGTAGATGGCGTAGTGGTCGGCCGGGATGGCGCGAATCGCCTCCACCACCCGGGGGCTGGGCCCCACGGTGTTCTCGTTGAAATCGAGCCGCAGCAGGCCGCGCCTGCCCTCCAGGGGGGCGCTGTAGGACTGCAGCGACTCCACCTCGGGCCGGGCCTTGGGTCCTGGAGGCAGGCTGGCGGGCAAGGCGGAACGGGGCGACGATCAACGGCAGCGTAGGGAGGCCTGGTCCAGCGCTACCGCGAGAGATGGGCAGCGCTGAGGTGAAGGCGTTCCTCAGCCATCTGGCGGTCGATCTGCAGGTGAGCGCCTCCACCCAGGAACCAGGCGCTGGCGGCTCTGTTGTTTCTCTACCGCGAGCTGCTGGAGCGGGACCTGGACTTGGAGGGGGTCGTGCGGGCTCTGAGGCGGCTGCCGGTGGTGGCGGAATTGCTCTATGCCAGCGGGCTTCGGTTGATTGAGGCCCTGCGGCTACGGGTGCAGGATCTGGATTTCGACCGACATGAGCTCACGGTGCGTGACGGCAAGGGCGGCAAGGATCGCCGCACCTTGCTCCCGAATCGCCTGGGCGATCAACTGCGGGAGCATCTGGAGGATGTGCGGCAGATCCATCGAGCGGATCTTGCTCAAGGCTGGGGGGGGGGCATGCTGCCGTACGCCTTGGCTCGAAAGTACCGCAATGCTGAACGACAATGGGGCTGGCCATGGGTATTCCCGCAGCACAAACGCTGGAAAGACCAACCAACAGGAAAAGAAGGACGCCACCACCTGGATCCACGTGTGATCCAAAAGGCAGTGAAACAAGCCGTTGTACGTGCTGGCCTTGCAAAACCTGTCGGTTGCCCCACATTCCGCCATCCCTTTGCGACTCACCTGCGGGAGCGCGGACAAGACATCCGAACCATTCAGGAATGAATGGGCTACTCGGATCTGAACACCACGATGATCTATACGCACCTTCTCAAACGCGGCCCGATGGGCGTCATCAGCTCTGCCGATCAATCGTAGCTATCGCTACAAGTGGTTATCGGGTCCGGTAACCACTGTTGATTATGAACACGATCGCCTAAGAGCCCCTGCGGTTGCTGAGGTAGGATAGCCTCAGTCAAGATAGTTCACAGAAGACGACGCGAGCCATGCAGCGGTTTACGGAATCCATCCAATTAGCGTTATATTCAAAGGGAGTGCAGATGAGTTCTTTTGGCAAGAATCAAGACAGATGGCCCTCGCCGAAATTTGATAACAATGACCAGCCTCATTTTTTATTCATAATCACACCACCATATTCAGGGTCAACGGCACTAGCAGAGATTATAAATACAAGCCATAGAACAATGATCTTGCAGCCAACAGGGGAAGGACAGTGGCTATTGCCAGGATTGTGCGAGAATGATAGATGGAATCCTGAGAAGGACGTGAATTATCTATCAGTAAAAGCGACTTGGCTTAACGCGTATCAGCAAGTGAGGCGGTTGACTCAAAATGTTGATGTAGTAATTGAAAAAAGTCCACCAAATATGATGAGAATGAAACAACTCTCATCACAGTTTCGTGATCATTCGTTTCTAGCGAATAACCGAGATCCATATGCTAATTGCGCGAGTAGGCTATATCGTAATCACGACGCGGACAACTTGAGTTCTGACAAGAGGAAAGAAGTATTAAGTTCTATTGCAGAAGATTGGATAATGAGAAGTTATAAGATCAAGGAGTTAATATCTACTCTTAACGCTCCACTTCTGACGTACGAAGATTTTTGCCGCAATCCATCATCAGTAATTAATATGCTAAATACGCCAAAAGGTGTATCCGAATCTATTGATCCAGATGCCAATGTAAAGGTAAAAGACTATGACAGTCAACCTGTATCAAACCAAAATGAGCGGCAGATTTCCAAGTTGGTAAATGGGGAAATAGAGCATATCAGCGAATTGCTTAAATCAAATACTGAGTTACTCGAATATTTTGGATATCAATTATTGCGATGAAAGAATATAGCAATCGTATGCACTTTGGCAGCAAAAGTGCCGTTCGTTTCTCGCTATGCTTTTTGCTGCCGGTGAAGCGAAGCGTTGTGCCCCGCACCCAGATTCCTAAGAAACCATATGCCTGAACTTGTTTACTATGTTGCATCAACCTTGGATGGTTTCATCGCACATATAGATGGCTCCTTCGATGGCTTCGAATGGGATGACGAAGTAGGGCCTCCTGAGAAAGTAAGAACCACCCCCAGGGCAACAATATGGGGAGGCCCGGCTGACCTCTGAGTGTTGCTCAGGCTGCAGCCGATTGATTGCTCAGGAGTCGCTCCTCGCCTCTTCGGATGGATTCAGTGCCGATCAGTAGCTGAAACAAGAAGGCAAAAAGGACAAAAAGAAGCTCCAGCAGCTTCTCGAGGTTCATCACCAGTACAGCCAATGCAATGGCTGATCCTTGGGTGGCAGCGAGCTTCTCACGAATCAAACCCAATCCAAATCGCCGCTTCCCCTGTCCGATTTTGCCTTCTACCGCGTTACGTTGCCGTTGATCATCAAGACACTGTCTCTTCTCTTCTGCCACAAGCTCAGGATCGCTCTTGGGCCGACCAAGGCGAGGTCCACTCAGGCGAATCCCATGACGCTGACAGAAAGCGCGGTTCGCTCGAGTCCGATAGATCTGATCGGCACAGATCACTTCTGGATAATGACCATGACGATGGCGATAGGCTCTTGCTTGAGCCTTTAGATCTTCTCCTTCGTTGTAGGGGTCGTAGCTCAGGCGATCTAGGTAGGTGAATCCATCACCCGTAACTGGAAATTGAGATCTTGACTCCGAATTCGACATTACATCTGACTTTGCCATGAACTATGGGCCTGATGTGAGCTTGGAAGATGCTCACGATCCGATTGGGGATGCTTCTGCTGTCTGAGTGGTAGAGAATCTTCTGCTGGCGAACCAGCTCGCTGACCACCAAGAGTTTCTGATACCCCCCAGTGTCAGCAAACGAACCAGTACGCGCGTACGCCCTCGCGCCCGAAACACCCACGGCCAAGCCAGAGCGCCCTTGCCACTCTGGTCATGAGGACATCGGGCCATGGCCGATGACATCTTTGGAGGCCTGACCCCGAAAGCAAACGTGGCCTGGGATTCGAATTGCGCTCCCTGCCCTGGCGACGGCTCTACTGACCAATGAGTTAGTCGGCCGATCCCGATTCGGAATTTGCTGATTTTAGTGCGCGAATCCTGCCTGATGCCCTCCCGATCACCTAAGAGTTTGCGGAAAAACCGCCTGAGAATCCGCGTTTTTCCTCCTGAGAGCTGGTGCAGCTCATTTCGGTCTGGTTTTCAGAGTTTCAGCGGCTCAGAGCTCCCCTTTTGGTGTGTTTTGCCCCTTTGGGGCTCCCTGATCACTGCCGTCTGGGCACACTTCTGGGCAACCACCTGTTCACGCCGCCGCCATCGCCGGTTTGAGCAGGTTGCCCAGGCGGATCAGGTTGTAGGCGATCACATTCAGGCCGAACACCGCACTCACCTTCTCGGTGCCGCGCAGCTTGAACTGGCGCAGACCTCCCCACTGTTTGATCCAGCCAAACACCTTCTCGATGCCGCGGCGGGCATGGATCGACTTGGCGTAGCCCACGTGGCGGGTGGTGCGGCCATCGATGGCGGAACCACCAGATCGGGCGGTGTTCTGCACCACGTGCGGCGTCACGCCGATGCGGCGCATCTCGGCGACAAAGCCCCTGGTGTCGTAGTGCTTGTCGGCACCGATGGTTTTCTGGTGGGCACCGGGACGATCCGCGGCCATGGCCATGGCTTTGGCGGCATCCCGCTCCCCGGTGCCCGTGGCTTGCGTGACCTTGCAATCGACGATCAGGGCATGGCGGTTGTCCATGAGCACATGACCCCGGTAGCTCGGTTGAGCCGGGTGGGCGTTGGATTTCCGGGCCAGCAAGGCGTCGGGATCACTGCCGGAGCGGTGGGTCTTGTTGCTGAGCTTGATGCCTCGGAAATCGCCTTTCGCCCGCTTCTTGCCGGGCTTTGGAGCGCCAAAACCCTCGCCCGGGCCTGACGGCGGTGGCGGCGGATCGTCCTGCCCATCGATCCGCTCCAGTGAGGCATGGGAGGCCCAGGCCTGCAGCAAGGTGCCATCCACCGAGAAGTGCTCGTCACTGAGCAGCGGCTTGACCTCCGGAGCACCCATCAGCTTCTCCAGGAACTTCCCCATCACCTGCTCGTTCAGCAGCCGCTCCCGGTTTTTTGTGAATGTGGTGGGATGCCAGATCGGATCATCCGGGCTCAGGCCCACAAACCAGCGGAACAGCAGGTTGTAGCGGAGCTGCTCCAGCAACAGCCGCTCGGAGCGGATGCCGTAGAACGCCTGCAGCAACGAGGCCAGCAGCAGCTGCTCCGGTGGCACTGATGGCCGGCCTTCTGCGGCGTAGAGCTTGCAGAAGGTGGGATTGAGGCGATCGAGGGCCTGTTCAGCGAGTTTGCGGATCCGCCGCAGCGGATGGCCGGCCGGGATCCGATCCTCAATCGACACGTAGGAGAACAGGGAGCCGCTGCGCTCCCGTTGACCTCGCATCTGGGCTGGGCAGCTGGCCCATTCTCGCGGAGATGGCCGGGTTTTTCAGCAAACTCTTAGAGGGGATGCGGCGAGTGGGCTTGAGAGTGAACGCACCAATCCCGAGGGACTGGGTTGTTCACTGCAAGTCTATTGGCCAGGGCGAGAAGGCACTTGTCATCCTGGGTCGTTATCTCTACCGTGGAGTGCTGAGCGAGAAGAACATCCTCTCGGATCGAGATGGCATGGTCACGTTTCGCACGCGGGACAACACAGGCAAGGAGATGATCCAGAGCGTCACAGGGGCAGAGTTCCTGTGGATGCTGCTGCGTCATGTGCTGCCCAAGCGGTTCCGGCGTGCCCGTGACTATGGCCTGCTGCATGGCAATCGCAAGGGGCTGCTGCAGACGGTGCAACTGCTGCTGAGGGTGGTGCTACCAGAACCATGGCAGCCAGAGCCCAAGCCTCCCATCCGCTGTCCGCAGTGCGGAGGAGTGATGGAGATCGCAGCCGTGCGGGTTCGCCTGCTCAGACCCCCGTTGCGTTGAATCAGCAAAAGAATCCAAGGAGATACGCCGTAGCGATCAGACAGTGACCACCAAGATGGTTGGTTCCAAAACAGAGCTGACCTGCTGACCCGCCTGCGCCCCTATGCTTCTGTGGTAAGCAGACTGATGAGCCCAAGGCATCGGCAGTAGGCCATTTCACCCAGGCCAAAAGCTGAAGTCAGCATTAAGGATGGCCTGATGTTTCTGCAGTAGGCCCAAACCCCGGAGTTGCCGGCTTGTTCAACTTCGGATAAGATCTTGGCTGCGCACGATCTATCCATAATCGTTCGCCAGAAGAAAACAATGCCACAAAGACCGAACATACTGCTGGTCACTGCAGATGACATGAACTGGGATGCCGTCGGGGCGTATGGGTGCCCAGTGCCGGGAACGACTCCCAATATTGATTCCCTGGCCGCTGACGGGGTCTGTTTCGAACATGCCCATGTAACCATTGCGGTCTGCCAGCCCAGTCGTTCGGCGCTAATGACAGGTCGATACCCCCATCGCAACGGAGGCGAAGGCTTTTTCCGGCTTCGGACACCCAACGTCCCAATTCTTCCCCAACTACTCCGCGATGGTGGATATCGTGTCGGCATTCTAGGCAAGGTGGTCCATTCCACACCGTATGCAGAATTTGAGTGGGATATGACACGGGACATGGATGAGCTTGGGTACGGCCGTAGCCCTGAAAGATACACGCATTACACAACAGAATTCCTGAACCAAGCGAAGCAGGCGGAAGAGCCCTTCTTTCTCATGCTAAACTCCCACGATCCCCATCGTCCATTCTATGGTAATGATAAACCTGAATGGTATGAGGGTTCGGCCGGTTCCGTTGCGGAGGTTCCGTCCCGCACGTTCACCCCCGACGAAGTAAAGACGCCTGGTTGCCTAGCTGATCTGCCCGAAGTGAGACTCGAAATCTCGGAATACTACAACTCGGTTCGGCGCTGCGACGATACCGTCGGCGCTGTCCTGGAAAGTTTGCGCAACGCCGGTTTTCAGGACAACACAATCGTAATCTTCCTTTCGGATAACGGCATGGCTTTCCCGTTTGCCAAGACAAACTGCTACTTGAACAGCACTCGTACCCCTTGGATGATGAGGTGGCCCGGAACGATCCGACCAGGCTTACGTGACACGAAGCATTTCATCTCAGGCATCGACCTGATGCCCACTCTTCTGGATGCTGCAGGCATAGGTGCGCCCGCAGATATGGATGGCTGTTCCTTTCTGCCCCTGCTGCACGGAAAGAAACAGAATGATCGAAAGTTGGTGTTCACACAATTCCACCAGACGGCCGGGCGGCGCAACTACCCTATGCGCTGTGTCCAAAATCATCGTTTCGGATACATCTTCAATCCTTGGTCAAACGGCACGCGCGTTTTCAAGAACGAATCCCAAGCAGGACGAACCATGCAGGCAATGCGCAAAGCAGCGGAGGGTGATCCGGACGTAGCCAACCGCGTAGAACTGTTCTTGTACCGCGTTCCAGAGGAATTCTACGACTTTGTGAACGATCCTGACGCTCTCTACAACCTGATCGACGATCCGAAGTATGCCTCGGAAATCGAGTCTATGCAGGAACAAATGGCGGACTGGATGGAGCGAACGGAAGATCCTGCACTCACAGCATTCCGCAACCGGAATTCACAGGCAGTGCTGGATCAACTCATGACGCAGAGCGCCCTGGAATTGGGTGGTGAATCATAGATATGGCGAACAAAGCGTTGCACAGCGACGCGGTTAACCGGGCGCGTGAACGCAAACGTTAGCCTTAGTCGTGGGTAGGACATGCCTGCACGCTTAAAATGATGATACAATGCCTGTTTCAGTTGTCTGCAGGATTGCAAGACTGGTCGGGCCATGAACAGCTTTATGATTTGCCGTTGCTTATCTCTATGGAAATGGAATTGCAATTGCGCATTTAACCGCTAAATCTTATATTGAAGTCACATGAAAGAAGCTAGTATACCAGTTCTCATGTGTTCCAGGCACAAGAAGATTATTGATTCTTAGATACTGTTTAAAAGATCTTTCAAGGCTCAAAATCTTTTGTCCAGCACGCGGCCCAATTATAGCAACCTCTCTCCAGCCTGCTTTCCCATGCGTAGATAGTCTATCCTCCATGAAGTTTGTAATTCCAATCTGCTGCTCATGTTCACGTTTTAATATGTAGAGCCAGGCCTGTTTATCAGGGTTAAAACCGTGCTCAGAACAGACTGGGTAGCCGCTTGAAGTTGGAGGCGTTCTATTTGCAACACTTGCTGACCAGATATGACCCTTATCGCAAATCCACTGAAGTAACTTAGTTGAATTAACTGTGACCGTTGTAGGATCCCATCCATGCGCCTGCGATGCAATCTGAGGCAATTGTGAAGCTAGGTCGGGACTCCTGAAAAATCCAGATCCATTGCGCCGCAGCTGGTCTCAAGCATGAGAAACCGCTAAAGTAGCCGTGAATCAGGCAATCCGTGATTGCCTTTACTCCTGATCGCTCCATATGTACCGGAGG
>NZ_JAYGIC010000017.1:0-14117 GCF_034931105.1 Synechococcus sp. CCY9201
GGCCGTCGAGACGCTCCCGGTAGGCCCGGCCGAAGCCGGTCGAACCGCCGTAGTTCACGTCCACCACGCCCCAGCCGCGCGAGGTCCAGAACTGGATCGCCAGGTTGAGGCCGGTTCGGGCCATGCCGGTGGGTCCGCTGTGGCTCTTCACCAGCAGCGGTGCCTGGGGGCTGGAGCCGCCGCTGGGCGGGTAGTACCAGGCGTGGGTGGGCTGGTCGCCATGGCCCTGGAACCAGAGCGGCTCCGGCCGGCTGAGCGCCTCGGGGGGCAGAACGCAGGGTTCCACGGGGCGATGCTGCCAGCGGCCGCTGGCCAGGTCCAGCTTCAGAAGGCCTGCGCCGGTGGTGGGTCCGCTGGCGACACAGACCATCCGCCCGGCCTCGGCGCAGAGCATGGCGAGGTCATCCACGGGCAGATCCAGGGGTTGCCAGAGATCCGCAGGCTGGGCCGGCGCCCCCGCCTGCTGGCGGTCCGTGAGGTCCAGCGGCACCACGCCCAGCTGCCAGCGGCCGTCCCGGCAGGCGGCGGCCACCAGCTGCTCGCCGTCCCAGGCCGTGGTCCGCATGCCATAGACCCACTGGGGCATAGCGAATTCCGCCTGCAGCGGCAGAAGGGGCTCCCAGCCCAGGTCAGGCCGCTCGTGAGAGGAGGGCTCCGTGGCCGGGTTGAGAGCGCCGGCAGTGGTTCCTTTCAGCCAGAGGGTGGCGATCCTCTCCGCGCTCAGGCGCTCCAGGTTCCACCAGCCGCTGCGGTCGTTGGCCACCACCAGGTCGCCGTTGCCGATCCACAGCGGCTGGAACACCGAGCAGTGATGGGTTGCGGCGGCTCCGGCACCCGCCACGGGCTGGCGCTGCTGCAGGGAGCCGTCGGCCGCGAAGCGTCCCAGCCACACCTGGCTGCGCTGCCAGGGCATGAAGGGCTGTTGCCATTCCACCCAGGCCAGCTGGCGGCCATCCGGGCTGAGGGCGGCGTAGCCGCAGAAGTCGTCGGGCTCCAGCAGCACGGTGGGCTCGCCGCCTTGCAGCGGCACGCTGACCAGATGGTCGCGGCCGGCGGCTTCCATCACGCCGATCCAGCGCTGGCGCGCGGCATCGATCAGCCCATCGGCGAAGCAGCGCTGCGGATCCGCCGCCGTGAGCCGCTGGGCCGGCAGCAGGAGTGGGAGGGGCGAATCCACTGAGGCAGCCTCCGGGCACTCTGCGCTGAGCCCCGGCTCGAGATCCGTTCCGAGTTCTGCCGTGAGCCCTGCTGGGAGAGCCGCGGTGAGCCCTGCCGTGAGATCCGCCAGATCCAGCCGCCAGATGGCACGGTCGGCGTCCGCGACCATCACCACCGTGTCGCCCTGCACGGCGTAGCAACCACCGCCGTAGTCGTGAACGCGGCTGCGCAGGTTCCAGTCCCCCGGAGTGAGTTCCAGCACCCGGCCCGGTGCGGGGTCGGCCTGGCTGGAGGGCGGAAGCTGCAGCAGCAGGGTCGTGCGGCCGCCTTCGTGGGGACGCTGCTCCAGCCAGAAGAGCCGCCCCTGATCCAGGCGGGGCTCCTTCACCACGGGGGTGCGGCCCACCACCTGATCCGCCGTCAGTGGCAGGGGTTTCGGCCGCGGCCGTTCGGTCTTCCCCTGGCTTGCCATGCCATCGCTCCGGTGGACGCCACTTAGAATCGATCCATCGTTTCAGGTGTCGCCTTGGCTCGCAGCTTCGCCCAGTTGGCCCGATCTGCGGAGCAGGTGAACCGCGCCGTGCAGGTTCCCAAGGAGCCCCTGGACCAGTCGCCGCTGGCGATCCACACCCTCGGTGATCAGGTGCTGCGCGATCCGGCCCGACGCATCGGCAAGGTGGATGAAAGCATCCGGGATCTGGCCCGCGACATGCTGCGCAGCATGTACACCGCCAAGGGCATCGGTCTGGCTGCTCCCCAGGTGGGCATCCACAAGCAGCTGCTGGTGATTGACCTCGATCCTGAGAATCCGGCCACCCCGCCGATGGTGTTGATCAATCCCGAGATCACCGCCGCCAGTGCCGCGATCGATACCTACGAGGAAGGCTGCCTCAGCATCCCGGGGGTCTATCTCGATGTGGTGCGCCCCAGCCGGGTCGAGGTGAACTTCCGCGATGAGATGGGCCGGCCCCGCCGCCTCAAGACCGATGGTCTCCTGGCCCGCTGCATCCAGCACGAACTGGATCACCTCAACGGTGTGCTGTTCGTCGATCGCGTCACCGATGAGATCAGCCTCAACGAGGGCTTGCAGGAGCACGGCTTCCAGCGTGACGACGTCCGCTCAGTGCGCTGAGCTCGACGCGCTGGCGCACTGCACTGAGACAAACAGTTTCACGCCTGTCTTCCTCAATCCTTTCTCAGATCCATGCCGATGAAACCGCTGGCGGGGGTGTTCCTCGCCTTGGCCTGCCTGCTCGGGATCGCTGCCACCGGTTCGGTGTTCGAACTGGCCTACGGGGATCCGGATCTGGGGGTGTCCGTCACCCGTCTGATCCTGGCGGGATGTCTGCCCGGCACGGTTGTGGCCCTGGTGGTGGCGATTCGTCTCAACAAGCCGGCTTGAGGATTGGGCGGCTGCGGCTGGTGCGCTTCGGTCGCCCTGCATACGATTTCCCTCACCTGTCCCCTGCCCGTCCCACCGTGATCCTCCCGAGCTCCCTCCCTGCCAGGCCTCGCACCTTGCACCAGCGAGGCGCTGCAGCCCTGAGCCCCCTGCTGGCCACCCTGCTCCTGCTCGGAGGCGCCGCGGTGCCGCTGTTGGAAGCCCCGGTCGCGCGGGCCAGCTCCCTGTTCCAGGTTGGCGAAGTGGAGCAGGAACGCTTTGTGCTGGTGTCGGCGCCGATCGGTGATGGAACCCGAGCCCAGCTCAACATCTATGAGCAGGTCAAGGCCACTCGCCCCTGCTTCGCTGTGGGGTCCGGCAAGCCTGCTCCGGTCAATCCCCTGCTGGGCAGCTTTGATTTCACCGGCATCTGCAGCCGCTTCATCGATGCCAACGGCTACTCGGTTCGCGTCGGTGGCAGCGACCTGGGTACTGTCTATCGCCTCAGCGTGATCCAGGGCAACGACGACATCCTGCTGATGGCGATGCCCACCAAGGCCGGCGTCGGGCCCGAGATGGTCGTGGCCCGTACCCAGGGCGCCGGCAGTGGATTCCTCAAGTTGGAACTGGAGCCTGGTTGGCGGCTGATGCGACGCCACTTCGGCAACCGGGCCCTGGGGCACGTCTACCTCTACCGCGATAGCTGGCCCTCGGAGAACCAGGCCGCAGTGACTCCTGCGGAGCCGGGATGAGGGCTGGCCTGCTTGCTAGGGTGAATCACTCTGAACTGATTTGCAGCGCTTCATGACCCAGGTCACTGTCGGCGAAAACGAGGGAATCGAGTCGGCCCTTCGCCGCTTCAAGCGCCAGGTCTCCAAGGCCGGAATCTTCGCCGACCTCAAGCGCCTGCGCCACCACGAAACCCCCACTGAGAAGTACAAGCGCAAGGCCCAGCAGCGCCGCCGCCGCCGCTGAGTCCAGCGGGGTTCAGGGATTCGTCAACGCTCTGCAGGTCTGGATCTCTGCATGCCCCGCCAGTCGGGGCTTTTTGCTGGCCTGTCGAACCTTTGGGGCTTGGCTGCTGGGGCCTGTCCAACCTTCTGCGGGCTGGGGACGACGGAAGCGTGTCCGTGGCAAGGTGCTGCTTTGCCAGTGTTTTTACCTGTGTTCAGTCTGGTGATTTCCCACCACCCTGGAGGTGTCGATCGCCACTGGATCATGGACCGTCGTACGGAATGGATCGCTCGTCCTGCCGCCGCCACAGCCCTTCCGCCGGCCTCCTCTGCCACGTTGTTTCTCAACTGGCTCAGTGAAATGGTGAGCCATGCGCTCGGCAACCCTCGCGAGGAGGACCAACACCTGCCCCCCGCTGTTGGGATGCAGCCCTACACCGATCGGCCCCGCAAGCGTCGCTAGGAGTTTCCGTGGAGAGCCATGGCCGTGGGGTTCTCCGCTCAGGGCTTTTGGCCCCCGCTCAGCTCCGATCCTGCGTGAGGCCGTCAAAGGAGCGATAACTGAGGGCCTCGGCCACGGCCCGCTCGCTCACCGGCATCCGTTCGGTGGAATCTGCATCGTCTGATTGCACCTGGTCGAGCAGCGCTTGGCTCACGCCAACGTGTGCAAGCTCAGTGCGGGCCTGCTCCAGGTCGGCGATGGTGCGGGCGACGCGCAGCACCCGCTCCGCCGCCCGCGCGCTCAGCTGGCGGTGGTGTACGCTGGCCTCCCACAGTTCCAGTGCCGCCGGGCTGGGGTTGAGGACCCGGCGCAGCTCCGCCGCCGGCAGTGCGGCGTTGGCGCAGCCCTGCGGATTGTGGCGACGCATGCTGGTGCGAGCCGCTGCCACCCTGCCGGCCACGATGGCGCTGGATTCCGGCAGGCCTGTCTGTTCGGCACCTTCGTGGATGGTGCCAGTCCCGGCAGAGATGGAGCTTGCAGCCGCTGCACTGCCTGACCTGGTGGTTCCCTGTGCCGCTGCCCCGTACCCGTAGCGGCGGGCCAGGGAGGCGGCGGATGGGCGCTGCATCACCACCTGCAGATCAATTCGATCCAGCAGGGGGCCGGACAGCCGGTTCCAGTAGCGCCGCCGCTGCACGACGCCACAGCTGCAGGCCCGCTGAGGATCCCCATGCCAGCCGCAGGGGCAGGGGTTGGTGGCCGCCACCAGGGTGGTGCGGCAGGGAAAGCGGCAGCGCAGGCGGTTGCGGCTGATCCACACCTCCCCCTCCTCCAGGGGCTGGCGCAGCAGTTCCAACACCTCCCGGCGAAACTCGGTGAGCTCATCGAGGAACAGAACGCCCTGGTGGGCCAGGCTGAGTTCGCCGGGCCTGGGATGGGCCCCGCCGCCGATCAGCGCAGCGGCGGTGCAGCTGTGATGCGGGCTGCGGAAAGGCCTCTGCAGCAGCAGGCTGGTTTCAGCGCGCAGGAGGCCCGCCACCGAATGCAGCTGGGTGAGTTCGAGGGCTTCGTCCCGCTCCAGGGGCGGCATCAGACCCGCCAGGCGCCGCGCCAGCATCGTCTTGCCGCTGCCTGGCGGACCCACCAGCAGCAGATGGTGATGGCCCGCCGCAGCGATCTCGAGGGCGCGCCGTCCGTGCTGCTGCCCTTCCACGTCGGCCAGATCGAGATCGCTGCGACCTCCCTGGGGGCGATCGGGATCCACGGGTTCCCGTTGATCTCCAGGGCCCGGTTGCCGATTGGCCGCCGGGCTCAGCGATCCCGGTGGCGGGGCCTTGCTGGGATCCCGCAGCAGTTCCAGCACCTCCTGCAGGGTGTCCGCCGGCCAGAGGGGCAGGGTCTCCACCAAGGCGGCTTCGGCGGCATTGGCCCGTGGCACCACGAGGGCCCTGGCCCCACCGCGGCTGGCCGCCAGGGCCTGGGCCAGCACGCCACGGACCGGCCGCAGCCGCCCGTCCAACCCCAGTTCCGCCGCACTCCAGATCCCCTCCAGTCGCGCCTGCGGCAGCTGGCCGCTGGCCACCAGCATCCCAAGAGCGATCGGCAGGTCGAACCAGGGCCCTTCCTTGCGCAGATCCGCCGGCGCCAGGCTCACCACCACCCGGGTCAGCGGCACCTTGAGGCCGCTGTTGCGGATTGCCGCCCGCACCCGCTCCCGCGCCTCCTGAATCGCCGTATCCGCCAGTCCCACCATCTGCAGGCCGGGCAGCCCGGGGGCGATGTCCACTTCCACCTGCACCGGCACAGCCTCCAGGCCCTGCAGGGCCGCACTGCAGGATCGTGCCAACATCACGCCAGGGGTCGCTGCAGTGTCAGTGCCACCCCCGTCTCATCCCCTTCCGGTGCCATGGCCAGCGGCGACACGATCTTCGGGCGCATCCTGCGTGGTGAGATCCCCTGCGACGAGGTGTATGCCGACGATCTCTGCCTGGCCTTTCGGGATGTGGCCCCCCAGGCCCCGGTGCATGTGCTGGTGATCCCGCGTGAGCCCCTGGCCCAGCTGGCGGATGCCGGCGAGGAGCATGGGGCCCTGCTCGGCCACCTCCTCCTGGTGGCGGCGAAGGTGGCGCGCCAGGAGGGCCTCAGCAGCTGGCGCACGGTGATCAACTCCGGGGCCGAGGCGGGGCAGACCGTGTTCCATCTGCATGTGCACGTGATCGGCGGCCGTCCCCTGGCCTGGCCCCCCGGCTGAGGCGGGGGCAGCAGGCGGGGGGCGGCAGCGGCGACAATGACCTGATCTGCTGCGCTCCATGAATCCGCTCAAGGCGTTCCGCGATCAGCTCGCGAAGCTGCAGCGCCTGGCCCAGCCCTATTTCCTGCCGGTGGAGGAGAGCAGTGCCGGCCAGTTCCTGCTGCTGGTGCTGGCCCTGGTGGCGGTGGTGGTGGGAGTCACGCTGCTGATTTTCACCGCCGTGGTGGCCGGGGCAGGGGCCTTCATTCCCGACCTGCGCGACCGCTTCCTGCCGGGGGTGCCGCAGCAGATCAACGCGATCTGGCAGGGGCCGATCGGGGCTGTGGTGATGCTGCTGTTCGTGGCGGGCCTGGCTGCCTTCGGAGCTCTGCGGGGCCGGCTGCGTCAGGGGCGCTGGCTGCCGTGGCTGCTGCTGGGGGTGATCACCCTGCTGATCCTGGTGATCAATGGCATCAACGTGGGCATCAGCTTTGTTGCCCGCAATGTCGATAACACCCTGGTGGCCTATGACCAGGATGGATTCTGGAAAACGGTGGCGATCTATGCCTTCTGCCTGGTGTTGGCCTTGCCGATCCGGGCGATTCAGAGCTATCTCATCCCCAAGTTGGGGCTGCTCTGGAGAGAGTGGCTGAGCGGTCGTTTGCTGACACGCTATCTCACCAATCGTGCCTACTATGTTCTGAATCCCAACGACGAATCTGCCGAGGAGATCGATAACCCTGATCAGCGGATTTCGCAGGATGCGGCCAGCTTCACTTCGACCAGTCTGAGTGTCACGGTTGAGATCCTCTCGGCTCTGCTGACATTCTTCAGTTTCATTATCGTCTTGTGGAGCATCAACAGTCGACTGGCGCTGCTGTTGCTGGCCTATTCCGTGTTCGGTACGGCGTTGATCGTTTTCGCCAGTCGCAAGCTGGTGATCCTCAACTACCAGCAGCTCAAGCTTGAGGCCGACTTCCGCTACGGCCTCGTCCATATCCGTGACAACGCCGAGGCGATCGCCTTCTATCGCGGCGAAGGTCAGGAGGGCAAGGAGGCCGGGCGTCGGCTGAGCGGCGCGATTCGCAACTATGACCGCCTGATCGTCTGGACGGCGATGATCAGTGTGATCCAGCGCTCCTACGACTACTTCTCCCGCTTCCTGCCCTGGCTGGTGATCGCGCCGATCTACTTCGCCAAGGAGGTCGATTTCGGTGTCTTCGGCCAGGCCAGTATTGCCTTCAGCCAGGTTCTGTTCTCGGTGAGTTATATCGTCAACAACATCGACCAGCTGGCCGCTTTCTCCGCTTCGATCAGCCGTCTTGAGGGTTTCCAGGGCAAGGTCGAGGAGATCGGTCGTGAGATGGCCGAGCTCGAGGCGAGTGAGCAGCGACTGGCCGGTTCCCCTGGGGGGGCAGGCGCGGTAGCGCCGATCGGTTCCGATGGCCTGGCGGTGCGGCCCGATTCGATCCTGGTGAGTCATGTGGATCTGGTGCCGCCGCGCACCCAGCGCGTGCTGATCCACGACCTCAGCCTCGAGATCGGTGCCGACCAGCGCCTGCTGGTGGTGGGGCCTTCCGGTTGCGGCAAGACCTCCTTCCTCCGTCTGGTGAGTGGCCTCTGGCCGGCTGGGGCGGGTGCCGTGCAGCGCCCCCCCGAAGGCGAGCTGCTGTTCATTCCCCAGAAGCCCTACATGATCCTGGGCAGCCTGCGGGAGCAGCTCTGCTATCCCCAGCCCAGCGATCGCTTCAGTGATGAGCAACTGCGCCATGTGCTCGAACAGGTCAAGCTGCCGGAGCTGGTGCATCGCTATCCCGATCTCGACATCATTCAGGACTGGCCCCGGCTGTTGTCGCTGGGGGAGCAGCAGCGTCTCGCCTTCGCACGCCTGCTGCTGAGCGCGCCCCGCTTCGTGGTGCTCGATGAGGCCACCAGTGCCCTCGATGTGGCCACCGAACGGCATCTCTACGACCTGTTGGTCCAGCGGGACATGGCCTTCGTGAGCGTGGGCCATCGCCCCACCCTCACGGCATTCCACGACACGGTTCTCGAACTCGATGGTCGTGGCGGCTGGCGGTTGTTACCGGCGGCCGGCTATGACGTGGGACGCCATGCCTGAATCGATGAGCTCCGCCACCAGCCCAGACGCCGCCGGAGCCCCTGCCGACAGCCCAGTTGACGCCAACGTTCCGGCGACCAGTGCCACCACGCCCGACCAGCCCGCGTTCGGTTGGAGCGGCTATGCCGAGCGGGTGAATGGTCGCTTCGCCATGCTCGGTTTTGCGGCGGTGCTTCTGATCGAGGCCCTCAGCCGCGACACCTTCCTGCACTGGGCCGGCCTGGTGCCCTGAGCGCTCACGGCAGCTCGATCAGATCCACCTGCCAGAGTCCGCCGCGGCTCACCTGCACCGCCAGCACCCTGCCATCGGCGCTGAGGCTCACCAGGCGCGGCACTCCGGCCGGTTCGATGGGGATCCGCTGCAGGCTCTGCAATGAGCGGCGATAGAGCAGCAGTTCGGTGCGTCCCTCCAGCTGCCGCACCAGGGCGAGGCGCTCTCCCCGCTGATCCACCGAGAGACTCAGGGGCTGGGCATCGGGCCGGTTCAGGCCCGGCACTGGCACGGGAGCTGTGCGCCGCAGATCCAGCAGCTCTGCCCGCTCCCGTCCCTGCCGTCCGCGGATCAAGGCCAGCCAGGGCCCTGCCAGGGCCGGGTCGTGGCTGCTGCCCTCCCGGGCCAGTTGGGCGTTGAGTCCGAACAGGGGACGCGGCCCGCCTCCGAGACATCCGCCCAGCAGGGCGGCCAGTGCCAACGGGATCAACCGAAGGCTCGCCAGGCGGACGCGGCTTCTCATGGCTGCGGGCCAGGGCCACCACCCTGCAAGGCCTGGGCACCCGGCAGATCCGGCTCCAGCCAGCCGCCAAGGTCGTAGACCTCGACCTGGCGGCGGCCGGCCACCACCATCTCAATGGCGATCCGCTGGCCATCGGGGGCGAGGCTCAGCCGCTGCGGTTCCCGATCACCGCCCAGGCGCAATGGCAACAGGGAGCCCCTGAGCCGATCTTCGATCACGGCATCGCGGCGCTGGCCCCGCTGGATCAGCAAGGCCAGGTAGCGACCGTTCCAGCTCAGCGAGGGTGAGGCGTGCGGCTGATGCGTGCGCAGATGGCGCAGGGGCAGCACCTTGCCGCTGCGCCGCTCCTGCAGCAGCACCGTGGTGCGGCCGCCGCGCTCGACCAGGGAGGCGAGCAGGCGTCCGTCGCCGCTGAGGGCCGGTTGCTCCCGGCCTTCAGCACCCAGCCCCAACGGTACGGCGGCCTGGCGCCGCAGCCCCCAGGGAAGGGCGCAGCCAGACAAGCCGATCAGCAGGGCCAGGCTGAGGCCGGCTGGAGGTCTCAGTCGTCGAACCGGGAGCTGTTATCCCGGGACGGGCTGGTGTCGCTGGGCGTGTTGGTCCGGGTGGGACCTGTGGTCTGGCCAGGAGCTGGGCCTGGCTCCGTGGGCCTCACCGGCGTAAACTCCGCATCGCTCACTGATGCGGAAGCGCCTGGGCGGCTGCGGTAGGAGGTGCCCTGCGGAACACCCGGGGCCGGGCCAGGCGATCCTGGGCCCGGCTGGGCTGAGCCGCGCGGCGGAGGGGTTCCGGCGGGGCCCACCCCGGTGGAGCTGCCCCAGCTGGAGGTGTCGGGAGAGCCACTGGGGCGGCGGCTGGAGCGTGGCATCCCATCGGTGGCGCCGGGCCGGCTGCCGCGGCGCGGTTCCGGGGTGGTCTCCCGTTGGCGCCGGCGGGCTCCGAAGCTGCCGCTGTCGCCCTGAGGGGCACCTGCTGCATAGCGGGAGGCCCGTGGTGGCCTGTCGTCTTCGCCCCGGGCATCGCCCCGGGTCTCACCACGAAGATCGCCTGCAGGTCTGCGGGAAGGGCGTCCGGATCGCTCGTCTGGACCAGGACCAGCGTTGTCCCACTGGTCACTGCCACTGGATCGCCGGCTTGCCGCACGCTCCGGAATGGCGGCACGGCTGACCCGGCTGGGTCGGTAGAAATCGTCCTGGTCTCCGTCGTCGGGATCGCGGGAGCGGATGCCACGGCGCACCGGCTGGGGCTCATCGAACCGGTCGTAGTCGTCGTCGTAGCCGCGGCCGCCACCCATGCGGGGGCGGGACGGTTCGATCGGGTCCTCGTCTTCGAAGTAGGACGAGCGTCGTGCCTGTTCGGTGGTCACGCCCCGCAGACGCACGCTCTCATAGGCGAAGAACACCGTGGTGCCGGCCAGCAGGAACTGGCCGAACTGGAGGATCGGATCGAGACGCCAGCCCTGAAAAAAGAGAATGCCGCCGCAGAGCAGGCCCACGGCGGCAAAGAAGACGTCGTAATCGCGGGCCAGTGCAGGCTTGAAGCTCCTCATGAAATAGAGGAAGGCCCCACCTACCGCCAGCACGATGCCAACGATGCTGGCCCAGTTCAGACTGGCATTAACCACAGCGCACGGTCCAACGGAGCGTCAGCTCCACTGTAAGGACCCGGCGTGGATGTTCTGATCAGAGGCGACGGTCGACCTGGTCGTTCTGGCTGATCAGCACCAGCGCCAGGCTGATCGGAATGACCACGATCACCGCCCCCCAGGCGAGGCTGCTCAGGAAGTTGGCGAGGGAAGGAGTCATGGCGGCAATGGCGTCGCAGACGCCAAGGGTTTGAAGGGCGATCTTAGGCAGCGCTGGCGGGTTCCTACGATTCCTTTCCAGCCGCTTAGAGCTTTGTGACGCCCCCTGCCTTGCCCCGCCTGGAGCTGCTGCCGCTGGCACACCTGCTGCTGGGGCTGCTGCTGGCGGGCTGGACGCTGCTGTTCCTGTTTCGCATCGTGCTCACCTGGTACCCCCAGATCGATCTGGCCAAGGGGGTGATGCGGCTGGTGAGCGTCCCCACCGAGCCCCTGCTGGCCCCCACCCGCCGCCTGATCCAACCGATCGGCGGGGTGGATGTCACCCCGGTGGTGTGGGTGGGCCTGATCAGCCTGGTGCGCGAACTGCTGGTGGGCCAGCAGGGTCTGCTCACCCTGATGCTGCTGCGCAGCTCGACTGTGGCTTAGGGGCTGTGGCTCAGGGCCTTGGCCTGGTTGCCGTTCTGCAATTCAAAGGCGGCGCTTTCGGCCTGGCCATGGCGCCCTAGAAGGGCAGCATCTCCTCTTCAACGAATTTGGTGTGGAGATCGCCGCTGCGGAACTCGGGGCGATCCAGCAGAGCCAGGTGGAAGTCGATCGTGGTGGGGATGCCGGTCACCGCACACTCGGACAGGGCACGGTGCATCCGCTTGATGGCGGCCTCCCGGTCCACCCCCCAGACGATCAGCTTGCCGATCAGCGAGTCGTAGAAGGGTGGGATCTCGTAGCCCGTGTAGACGTGGCTGTCCACCCGCACGCCAGGACCACCAGGCGGCAGCCAGCCCGTGATCCGGCCCGGGGCTGGGCGGAAGTTCTGGCGAGGGTCCTCGGCATTGATGCGGCACTCGATGGCATGGCCGGTGAGTTTGATCTCGTCCTGCCGGACGCTGATCGGTTCGCCGCCGGCAATGCGCAGTTGTTCGGCGATCAGGTCGACTCCGGTCACCATCTCGGTGACGGGATGCTCCACCTGGATGCGGGTGTTCATCTCCATGAAATAGAACTTGCCCTCGCGGTCCACCAGGAATTCCACGGTGCCGGCACCCTCGTAGCCGATGCTGCGGGCCGCGGCCACCGCCGCCTCTCCCATCTGGCGCCGCAGATCGGCGTTGATCGCCACGCTCGGGGCTTCCTCGAGCAGCTTCTGATGGCGGCGCTGGATGGAGCAGTCGCGCTCACCCAGGTGCACCACGTTGCCGTGGCGATCCGCCAGCACCTGCACCTCCACGTGCCGGGGGCGGTCGATGAATTTCTCCATGTAGAGGCCCGGGTTGCCGAAGGCGGCTTCCGCTTCCCCCTGGGCCGCCTTGAACAGCTTCTCCAGCTGATCG
Organism: Synechococcus sp. CCY9201; assembly: GCF_034931105.1. Classification (NCBI taxonomy): domain Bacteria; kingdom Bacillati; phylum Cyanobacteriota; class Cyanophyceae; order Synechococcales; family Synechococcaceae; genus Synechococcus; species Synechococcus sp. CCY9201. The sequence continues at coordinate 12,150 of NZ_JAYGIC010000017.1, forward strand.
GCGCTCGGCACGAGCCGCATGCCCCGACCACCCCCGCCGGCGGTGGCCTTGATCATCACCGGGTAGCCCATGGTGGCGGCGAGGCTGGCCGCTTCGGCTGCCGTGGCCAGCAGTCCCTCGCTGCCGGGGATGGTGGGAACTCCCACCGCCTGCATCGTGGCCTTGGCAGTCGACTTGTCGCCCATGGCCCGGATCGCCTCGGGCGAGGGGCCGACGAAGGTGATGCCGTGGTCGGCGCAGATCTCGGCGAAGCGGTCGTTCTCGGCCAGGAAGCCGTAGCCGGGGTGGATGGCGTCGGCACCGCGGGAGGTGGCGGCCGCCAGGATGTTGGGGATGTTGAGGTAACTCTTGCTACTGGGGGCTTCGCCCACGCAGACCGCTTCATCGGCCAGCTGAACGTGCAGAGCGTTGCGATCGACCGTGCTGTAGACGGCCACCGTGGCAATGCCGAGCTCGCGGCAACTGCGAATGATGCGTAGGGCGATCTCGCCACGGTTGGCGATCAGCAGTTTGCCGATGGGCATCCGCGAACGAGGCAGGGACGGGGCAGTGGAAACTGCGGGCTGGCCGCTGCGTGCAGGCCGGAGCGGACTGTATCAGCGCTCACAGGCCCCCTTGCCATCCCCGACGCGATCCCAGGGCGCAGATCCGTGGGGACGGGCGCTAGGTATATTGCTGGCCGAGCGGTTCCGGCCGTCTCCCACCCGGATGGAGCCTGGCCTCCAGACGATCCCTGCGGATGTGGTGGAATTGGTAGACACGCACGTTTGAGGGGCGTGTGACTTCGGTCTTGCGAGTTCAAGTCTCGCCATCCGCACTCTTTTTTCACACCCTGCTCTCCATCAGGTGGTCCGCTCCGTGCCGGATTCCACTGCCGCCATCACGCTGGTGTGCAATGGCCCGGGTGAGCTCACCACCTGGGTTCGTCCCCTGGCGCGGCGGCTGCACGAGCTCCTGCCCCTGAGGCCCCTGGTTCCGGATGCACCCTTCAGCCTGCGGCTGGTGCTGGTGCCCTGTCCCAATGCCACCGGAGCGGAGCATGGCGTCGCCGAGGGCTGGCAGCTCTTCGAGCGGATCTGGCCGGCCCACCGCTTCTGGGGCCTGCTGCTGCGTCCGCGCCGCCATGCCGCCTGGCCGCGTCAGGGAGTGGTGGTGTTTCTGGGCGGTGACCAGTTCTGGACCGTGCTGCTCTCGGCCCGGCTCGGTTATCGCCACCTCACCTATGCCGAATGGGTGGCGCGCTGGCCCCGTTGGAACGACCGGATCGCCGCCATGGGGCCAGCCGCGGCCGACCGGCTCAAGCCCCGCTGGCGCCAGCGCTGCACCGTGGTGGGCGATCTGATGGCCGACCTGTCGGCGCAGGCCCGCGATGAAGCTCCGCTGCCGCCGGGGGAGTGGGTGGCGTTGCTGCCGGGCTCCAAGCGGGCCAAGCTGCAGGTGGGCATGCCCTTCCTGCTGGACACGGCCGATCGTCTGGCGGCCCTGCGGCCGGGCTGCCGCTTCCTGCTGCCGGTGGCGCCCACCACGTCGGTCCAGGAGCTGCTGGCCTACGCCGGGCCGGCCAATCCGATCCAGCAGCACTACGGCACCGGCGAACCGAGGTTGGAGCGCGCTCTGCCGGCGCCTGGCTCCGGCACCGCCCCATCCCCCTTGGCCGGGGGCCGTGCCCTGGTGACGCCTGCCGGCACTCGCATCGACCTGCTCGAGACCCATCCGGTGCATGGGGCCCTGAGTCAGTGTCGGCTGGCGCTCACCACCGTGGGTGCCAACACCGCCGAGCTCGGGGCGCTGGGGGTGCCGATGCTGGTGCTGGTGCCGACCCAGCATCTCGCGGTGATGCAGGCCTGGGATGGCGGGATCGGACTCCTGGCACGGTTGCCGATCCTGCGCTGGCTGCTGGGGGTGGCCCTGACGGCCTGGCGCATGCGGCAGCGCGGCTTCCTGGCCTGGCCGAACATCTCCGCGGGC
>NZ_JAYGIC010000018.1:0-5754 GCF_034931105.1 Synechococcus sp. CCY9201
AGCGGCGGCCAGCCCACGCTCCAGCCCACCGCCAGGGGCCAGAGCAGCGCCCCCAGGGGCAGCAGCACCAGACCGGGCAGCAACGGCAGCAGGGTGCCGGGCAGGGCCGCCAGCTGAATCAGGAATGCCAGCCACCAGAGCAGGTCGGTGCGGGCCGTGGCGCTCAGCGCCGGCAGGGCGATCGCGGCCTGGGCCATCAACCCTCCTCCAGAACCCGCCGCCGGGCCACCCGGAACTTGGCGGAGCGGCTGCGGGGATTGGCCTCCTGCTCCGCTGCGCTGGCGACCAGGGGCTTGCGGGTGATCCGCTCCAGCCGTTCATCGGCGAGGAAGGCGGTCTTGACCCGCCGGTCTTCGAGCGAATGGAAACTGATCACACCCAGCAGTCCGCCGGGCAGCAGCCAGTCGGGGGCGCGCTGCAGCAGGCGATCCAGCACGGCGAGTTCGTTGTTCACGGCGATGCGCAGGGCCTGGAAGCTGCGGGTGGCGGGATGGATGCGGCCGCGCCGCGCCTTGGGCGGGTAGCAGCCGGCGATTGCGTAGGCCAGGGCGGCTGTACCCCTACCCTCCGCTCCTGTGGGATCACTCCAGGGGCGCAGCTCCACCAGTTTGCGGGCGATGCGGCGCGATAGCCGCTCTTCGCCATAGGCATACAGCAGATCGGCCAGCTCGGTTTCCGAGAGCCGATCGAGCAGCGCGGCGGCCGGCTCGCCGGCAGCGGGATTCATTCGCATGTCGATCGGGCCATCGACGCGGAAGCTGAACCCTCGTTCCGCCACGTCCAGCTGGGGGCTGCTCACCCCCAGGTCGGCCAGCACCAGGGCGGCGGGCTCGGGGGGCAGGAAATCGGCGAAGTTCGTGGCCACGATCCGCACCCGATCGCCGTAGGGGTCCAGGCGCTGGGCGGCGGCGGCGCGGGCGGTGGGGTCCTGGTCGAGACCGATGAGGCGCAGGCCGGGATGGGCCTCCAGCAGCAGGGCGCTGTGGCCGCCGCCGCCAAGGGTGCAGTCGATCAGCAGGCCGCCCTGCGGGCCCGCCGCCGCGGGGGGGAGCACCGCGAAGCTGGCGAGCACCGCTTCCGCCAGCACCGGCACGTGATCGAAGGCCTGTGCCAGAAGAGGCCATGCAGCGGGCTCTCCCTTCCTAAGATCCCGCCATTCGATCCGCAGCCCACGGCCCCATGACGCAGCTGGAGACGCGCACGGAGCCGATGGTGGTCAACTTCGGGCCCCATCACCCCTCCATGCATGGGGTGCTGCGGCTGGTCGTGACCCTCGATGGCGAAGACGTGGTGGACTGCGAGCCGGTGATCGGCTACCTCCATCGCGGCATGGAGAAGATCGCCGAGAACCGCACGAACGTGATGTTCGTGCCCTACGTAAGCCGCATGGACTATGCGGCCGGCATGTTCTACGAGGCGATCGTGGTGAATGCGCCCGAGCGTCTGGCCAACGTGCCGGTGCCGAAGCGGGCCAGCTACATCCGCGTGCTGATGCTGGAACTCAACCGCATCGCCAACCACCTGCTCTGGCTCGGCCCCTTCCTGGCGGACGTGGGCGCCCAGACGCCGTTCTTCTACATCTTCCGCGAACGGGAGATGATCTACGACCTCTGGGAAGCGGCCACCGGCCAGCGGCTGATCAACAACAACTATTTCCGCATCGGCGGTGTGGCTGCCGACCTGCCCTGGGGCTGGCTGGAGAAGTGCCTCGATTTCTGCGATTGGTTCGGCCCCAAGATCGATGAATACGAGAAGCTGATCACCAACAACCCCATCTTCCGCCGCCGCATCGAGGGGCTCGGCACCATCGAGCGGGAGCAGGCGATCAACTGGAGCCTTTCGGGCCCGATGCTGCGGGCCTCCGGCGTGCCCTGGGACCTGCGCAAGGTCGATCACTACGAGTGCTACGACGACTTCGACTGGAGCGTGGCCTGGGCCAGCGAAGGTGATTGCTACGCCCGGTACCGGGTGCGGGTGGAGGAGATGCGCCAGTCGCTGAAGATCCTGCGCCAGGCCTGCCAGATGATCCCCGGCGGCCCCACCGAGAACCTGGAAGCCCGGCGCATGGCCGAGGGCAAGAAGAGCGAGTGGTATGGCTTCGATTACCAGTACGTGGCCAAGAAAGTGGCTCCCACCTTCAAGATTCCTTCGGGCGAGCTGTATACACGCCTCGAATCCGGCAAAGGGGAAATCGGTGTGTTCATCCAGGGCAACGACGACGTCACCCCCTGGCGCTTCAAGATTCGCGCCGCCGATTCCAACAACCTCCAGATCCTGCCCCACCTGCTCAAGGGCAACAAGGTGGCCGACATCATGGCGATCCTTGGCTCGATCGACGTGATCATGGGCTCGGTGGACCGCTGAGCCGCGCAGCAACCCGACCTCGATCCACGCGCCAGCGCTGGCTGCAGCGGCTGCGGCAGTCTGGCTTCCTCCTGCCTGCTGCTCTCACCGGTTACCTGGGGCTCAAGGGTTGGCTGGGCCATGGCCTCCTGCCCGGCTGGTCGTGTCCGTTGCGGGCGCTCACCGGTATTCCCTGCCCCACCTGTTTCCTCACCCGGGCTGTCTGCTCCAGCCTCCAGGGCCAGATCCGTGAGGCGATGGACTGGCATGCCTTCGGACCTGCGGCGGCCGTGGCTCTGCTGGTCTGGTCGGTGGCCTCGATCCGCAGCCGGCGGCTGGTGCCACCCCAGCTGAAAGGGAGCCATCTGGTGGTGATCAGTGTGGCGCTGGTTCTCTATTGGGGGGTGCGCATGACCCTGCAGTACGGACTGGGGCTGCCGGCCTTCCCGACGGGCTGAGGGTTCCGCAGCAGGACAGGCCAGGAGTGACCAGATTCAGATCAAACGACAGGATTCAGATCAGAAGGACGACAAGATCAGAAGACAAGATTCAGATCAGAAGGCAAGATCTGATCAGCAGATCAGAGGCCCAGCAGAGCGGCCCTGATCGGAGCCGGGATCAGGAGATCACGCCCTGGTGATACGCGGAGTTCTGGATGTAGAAGTTTCCCACCGGTATCGCCACCAGCGCCGCCAGGCCGCAGGTGCAGATCGACACCACCAGCACCACCGTTCCCACCAGCGCCTGCACCCCCACAAAGGCCATGCCATGGGGTGAGCGGAACACGGCCTGGAAGGAACTGGCAAAAGCGTCCAGCACCCCCTGATCGGTGGCGAAGATGCGGTTCACATACACCGGCGCCACCAGCAGCACCGCAAAGCCGGGCAGCAGGCAGAGCAACAGGCCGACGCAGGTGACCAGCGCGAAGAAGAGGCCCGCCAGCAGATAGCGCATCGGTCGATCCTGCAGGATCCGCAGGGCCTCGGACACGGTGATGGTGGTGCCCGTTTCGTAGTGCAGGGCCGGCACCGCCACCAGCAGTACCCCCACCAGGCTGGAGAGGATGGCAAAGGGCACCTGACCCAGCTGGCCGAGCAGCAGGGCCATCTGGGCAGCCGCGCCGGTGGGATCGAGGGCTCCCTGGGTGAGTGCCGCCGGATCAGCGCCGCCCAGGCTCACGCCCAGCAAGGCAAACACCAGGGACACCCCGCCGCCCACCGCCGTGATCGCCATGGTGATCAGCCAGATCACCAGCAGGGTGGGGAGATGGGCCACGAAGGCCTCCCAGGCCCGATTCAGGCTGGGCGGCTCGTAGGCGAACGCAGCGGCCATACCAGCGGGGCGAAGATGGCCGGAATGTAATGGGGCCACCAAAGCCGCACAAGGGAGACCCGGGGACAGGATCGATGGCATCGAGCCACTGGCTGCAGATCGATCGCACCGTGCGCTTCGGCGACACCGATGCCGCCGGGGTGATGCACTTTCACCAGCTGCTGCGTTGGTGCCATGAGGCCTATGAGGAGAGCCTGGCGCGCTACGGCATCAGCGCCGAGGAGATCTTCCCGCGTCCTGGCCAGCCGCTCGCCGTGGCGTTGCCGATTGTGCATTGCAGCGCCGATTACCGCCACCCGCTGGTTTGCGGCGATCAGCTCAGGGTGTGGCTGCAACCGGAACGCCTCGATCCCGGCAGCTTCGAGGTGCGCTACAGCTTGCGCTGCGACGGCCACGACGTCGCCACTGGCCTGACGCGCCATGTGGCCATCACGGTGGAGACCCGAAGGCGCTGCCCTCTGCCGCTGGCGATCCAGCGCTGGTTGGAGGCCTCCAACCTCAGCGCTGCCGGCTGAGGCCCCATAGCAGGGCCGCGAGCTGGAGGGGGAGCAGGCTGGCCATCCAGGCCAGAGGGTGGAGCCCCTGATCTGGGATGGCGTTGAAGGCGGCGAGGCTGATCAGGCTGGCCAGCACCAACAGCAGCAGCGGCATTCGGCGCAGGGCCATGGGGAAGACGGTCGATGCCGGGGAGCCGGAACGCGGTGCTGAACCTTGTGAGACCCCGGGCGATGCAGGGTTGGCAAGGGGAAGACCCAACGGCATCAGAACCATTCCCGCTTGGCGTCGAGATAGGTGGCTTTGAACTCCTCAGGTGTTTTGGAGAGATAGATAATCCCTTCAACCAGGCCGATCACACCCATCACGAAGCCGCCGAATCCGCACGTCACAACCGTGACAACGGCCATGATGATGCCGGCGTTCGTATAGCCCAGTACGAACTTGTGGATCCCAAAGGCACCCAGGAAGATCCCAAGCAGGCCGGCGGCGAGCTTTTTGTTGCTCACTTCCGGATCAACGCCGTTCATGTCTTGAGGGCCTGGGTCAAGGGTTTTGTAGCGAGGCGAGCCACTGCTGCCAACGCCCCCGTTGCCATTTGCCAGTAGCGGTGGGTGCCAGATCGGGGCAGAGCAACCAGCGGCGCGGCCGTTCAGCGGCCCGCCAGCCGGCCGTGAGTGCCGGCAGCGCCTGCTGCAGCGACTCCCAGTCGTCAGGCGAGTGACCGCGCACCAGCGCCACCAGCCGCTGCCCCCAGGGGGGCTCCTCCACGCCGAGCAGCAACACCTCCTGCAGGGGCAGCGCTGCGGCCAGCTGCCGCAGCCGCTCCTCCAGCTGCTCGGGAAACACGGTCTCACCGCCGCTGCTGATGGCGCCATCCAGACGGCCCTGGATGTGCAGGCCCTGGAGTGTCAGCACCCCACCATCCCCACTGGTCCACCAGCCGTCCGGGGTGCGGGGCAGCGGCTGCAGCAAGCCCTGCGCCAGCCAGCCGGGACTGAGCCGTGCGGTGCGCAGCTGCACGGCGCCGGTCTGGGGCTCCAGCCGCAGTTCCACATCCTCGAGTGGGAAGCCGCAACCAGGCTGGGCCGGATCGCCTGCTAGAAACTGCTGCGGCGCCAAGGCGCAGACCATGGCGGCGGTTTCCGTGGCGCCGTAGCAGGGGGCCAGCGGCAGCTCCCAGTGCCGGGCCCTGCGGGCCAGGTCCTGCGGCAGGGCCGCACCACCCACCCAGATCACGGCACAGCCACGCAGCCAGGCCACGGCAGTCGGATGCTCCAGCAGCCGCGCCAGCTGGGTGGGCACCAGCGAGAGCAGCACCGGCCGATCGCCAGGGTGCGGCAGGGCATCGGACAAGTGCTGGGGCTGGCGCAGCAGGGTCGCTGGTAGCCACCGGTGGCTCTCCGCCCAGGGATGCGGCCGCGTCCGCTGCTGTGCCCACTGCTGAGCCCGCAGCAGCGGCAGCAGACCGCTGACGTGATGCAGCGGCAGGGGATTGAGGTGCAGACAACGGGCCGGATCGATCTCCAGTTGCTCCAGCCAGTGCGCCGTGGCCGCAGCCGAGGCCTGAAGGTGGGCCAGGGG
>NZ_JAYGIC010000019.1:0-3733 GCF_034931105.1 Synechococcus sp. CCY9201
CCAGGAGCTGGGCCGCACCCCCACCGTCACCGAGCTGGCGGTGTTTGTCGAACTGCCGGAAGACGAGGTCAAGGAGCTGCTCTGCCGGGCCCGCCAGCCGGTCAGCCTGGAAACCAAGGTGGGCGACGGCGATGACACCGAACTGCTCGACCTCCTGGCCGGTGATGGCGTGTTGCCCGAAGAGCTGGTGGATGGCGAATGCCTGCGCGGCGACCTGCGGGCCCTGATCGAACGCCTGCCCGTGATCCAGGGTCGGGTGCTGAAGATGCGCTATGGCATTGATGTGGAGGAGCCGATGAGCCTCACCGGCATCGGTCGGGTCCTGGGCATCAGCCGCGACCGGGTCCGCAATCTCGAACGCGATGCCCTGGCCGGGCTGCGCCGCCTCAGTGAGGCGGTGGAGGACTACGTGGCCTGCTGAGCTCAGGCCTGGATCGGCGGCCACCAGCAGGTGGTGGCGATCAGGTCCGCTTCCGAGAGATTGGCACTGCGGCGCAGCTCCGCCTCGCGGCTTTCGATCACGGTGTGATGCAGGGCTTCTCCCATCACACCGGCAAGCAGGTCGTCACGGCGTAGGTGCTCGACGGCTTCGCTCAGCTGGCGAGGCAGCCGGGCCGGTGCGGCCGGATTCTCACCGGTGTCAGTCAACCCCAGGCGGGCGGGGTCGCCGACCACCGGTGGCGGCAGGGGACTGGGATGGTCGATGCCATGGACCATGACCGCCAACAGAGCGCCCAGCAGCAGATACGGGTTGGCGGCGGCATCCACCACCTTCAGCTCCAGGTGGCTGCTTTCCTCAGGGCCGCCCGGGATCAGCCGCAGGGCCGCTTCCCGGTTTTCCACCCCCCAGATCTGGAAGGGAGCTGCCCAACGCCCCGGCACCAGACGCCGGTAGGAGACCGCCAGCGGGGTGGCGATCGCCAGCAAGGCTGGCAGCCGCTCCAGCAGCGCGGCCAGAGCGCCCTGGCCGGGGGTGGTGAGACCTCCCGGACCGTTGCCACCGCCGAACAGGGGCACTCCGTCGCGTTCAAGACTGAGATGCACATGGCCACCGTTTCCCACCCGCTCCGATGACACCATCGGGCTGAAGGAGGCCCGCCAGCCGAAGCGGAGACTCACCCGCTGGATGATCAGCCGGGCGCACACCAGCTGGTCGGCGGCCTGGAGCGGATCGGCAGCCGCCAGGGACAGTTCGAACTGGCTGGCACCGTATTCCGGGTGGATCTGGAGCCAGGGAAGGCCGGCGGCGTCCAGGGCGGCGGTGATCGCGCTGAGGTAGTCGAGCCCCTCGATCAGGCGGTCGGCGCCATAGGGGCTGCCGCCAATGGTGGGGCTGAGATAGCCGCCCACACCGCTGGGACTGCCCACCACCCATTCGATCTCGAAGCCGGCGTTCACCGTCAGACCCGCCATTGCCGCCGCATCGCCCTGGAGGCGGCAGAAGCTGCGCTGGTCAGCCGCGTAAGGACTGCCGTCCTGCTCGAAGCGATCGCCGGCCAGCCAGCCCCAGCCCGACGCGACATCCAGCAGCACCAGGCTGTCGAGATCCGGGATCAGCCGCAGATCCCCGTCCGGGCGGGCCAGGGACTGGAGGCCATCGATGCCGCCGGTGGCACCGAAGCCATCAGACACCGGTGAGAAACCCACCCCACTGGCGGCCACCTGGGGCAGGCGGGCCAGGGGGATCCCTTTGACCAGGGGCAGGCCGCCGTGGTTCACGAAGGTGATCGCCAGCTGGCGCAGGCCGCGCTGCTGCAGCTCCGGCAGCAGGAGCCTGGCGCGGGCCTCCGCTCGCTGGGCGAGGCTCGGGTGACGGCTCCCGGGAATAGCCATGGGCGGGCGGGCTGGAACGTTCAGGATGGCGCCGCCGCCCTGCGCTCGTCAGCCTGGGCGGAGCCGCAACGCCCGTGATGGCCCCCTCGCCCCTGAACTCCAGGCCGCCGGTTCCTGACCGCGCACTCAGGGCCGGCCAGCGGGCCCTGCTGCTGGTGGATCTCCAGAACGGCACCTGCGGTCCCGAGCTGATGGAGCGGCGACCGGCCTTCCTGGAGCGCTTCCAGGCCAGAACGCTGCCATGCCTGGAGCGGACCCTGGCCCTGGCCAGGAACCAGGGCATCGAGGTGATTCACACGGTGATCGCCAACCTCACCCGCGATGGCCGCGACCGCAGCCTTGATTACCAGCGCTGCGGCATGGGCTTTGCGCCAGGTTCCAGGGAGGCACAGGTGATCAGGCCTCTCACCCCTGATCCTGACGAGATCGTGCTGCCGAAAAGCTCCTCCTCCCCCTTCTCCTCCACCGTGCTCGACTATCTGCTGCGCAACCTCGGCGTGCGCGAGCTGATCGTGGCCGGTCTGCTCACCGATCAGTGCATTGACCACACCGTCAAGGACGCGGCCGATCGCGGCTACCAGGTGATCTGTCTGACCGATGCCTGCCAGGCGGAAACACCCGAACGCCATGAGGCCGCCCTGGCCTGTTTCCAGGGCTACGGCCGCCAGTGCAGCGTGGCGGAGTGGGCGGTGTCGCTGGGGGAGGCTTGAAGCCAGAGTGAGGCGACCACGGACGCTTGGTTCTGGCTTCCTCCGTCTCCACCCCCCGGCCGCCGCTGCACCGCAGGGCCTGGTTCTGGTGGCTCACCCTTCTGGCGATCTGGCTGTTGGCCACCCTGTGGGATCGCAGCTGGCTCGCGGCCGATCATTCCATCCCCGACTGGGACGAGGCCGACTACCTCAACAGCGCAGTGGACCACGGCCGGGCCCTCGGGTTGTTGCCTGGCGGTGGCTGGCCGGGCTGGGACGGGTTGCTGGATCTCTCCCCCAAGATTCCACCCCTGGCCTCCCTGGTGAACGGCAGCATCATGGCCCTGGTGGGGGATCGGCCGGATCAGGCGGTCGGCGGCCTGGCGGTGTGGCACGGCCTGTTGCTGGTGGTGGTGGCCTGCTGGGGGCGGCAGCTGGTGTCGCCCGGCTTCGGGTTGCTGGCCGCGGCCCTCACCGCCCTGCTGCCCGGCCTGGCTGAGTTGCGCCTGGTCTTCACCCTCGATCTGTCCCTGGCCGCCACCACGACTTTGGCGCTGTGGCTGCTGGGTCGCTGGCAGGCGCCCCAGGGGGGGCTGTGGCGCCAGAGCCTGCTGGCGGCCTTGGCGGTGGCCGCGGCAGTGCTGGTCAAGCAGAGCGCCCTGCTGGTGCTGCTCGGGCCCTGCTGCTGGGCGGCGTTGCGCGGACTGGGCCAGCCCGGACGGCGGCTCCAGGCGCTGGCGGCGCTGGCGCTGGTGCTGGCGGTCTGTCTCCCCTGGCTGCACCACAACTGGATCACCACGATCGGTGGCACCAACCGGGCCGTGATCGAGTCGGCGGCGGCGGAGGGGGATCCGGCCGTCTTCAGCCTGACAAGCCTGCTCTGGTATCCGCGGCTCTGGCCCCAGCAGCTGGGACTGCCCGTGCTGGCCATCGCCCTGATCGGTGGGCTGATCGGCCTGCTGCCGGTGCTGCGCGATCCCCAGCGCCGTTGGGCCCCCCTTCAGGCTCTGCGGCGACCCGTGCTCCAACTGCCGACGGGATGGCCATGGCTGATCGGCTGCAGCCTGTCTGGCTGGGTGCTGATCACCCTCAGCCCCAACAAGGATCCCCGCTACATCGCGCCACTGCTGCCGCTGCTGGCCCTGCTGCTGGCCCGTGGCTGGTGGAGCTTCGGCCTGGCCCTGAGACAGCGGGGCGGCCCGCGGCTGGCG
>NZ_JAYGIC010000020.1:0-1500 GCF_034931105.1 Synechococcus sp. CCY9201
AGGAGGAGGGCCCGCGCGGGGACGTTGTCTGACGTCCAGTCTCGCTGACCGATTGCGCCGCGGCTCTGCGGCCAGACGTCGCCGCGGCAACTCCTCGCTCTCCCGGCCAACCTGCTGGATCAGCTCCTGCCGAGCCTTGGCGCCCTGCTGCAAGACCGTGCTGCCGGCCGCCCGAGCTGCTGCTGCCTGGCTCCGGCCGCCCGAACTGCTGCCTCCTGGCTCTAGCTGGCCGGTTTAGCGTCCGCCCCAGCCGTTGATCCCCGCCATGGCGCCCCTGCCGCCCCCTGAGCCCGCGCGCCATCTCGAGACCCTCGAAGCCCTCGATGCCCGCAAGATCCGCTTCGAGATCAACCGGGTGGAGCTGCCGATGGGGGTGGAGGGCAGCTTCGGGATCATCCGCCATCCCGGCGCTTCGCTGGCGGTGCCCGTGCTCGATGACGGGCGCGTGGTGGTGCTGCGCCAGTACCGCTTCGCGGTGGCGGCCCGCATCCTCGAATTCCCCGCCGGCACCCTGGATCCCGGCGAGGAGCCCCTGGCCACGATGGAGCGGGAGTTGCAGGAGGAGGCGGGCTACAGCGCCTGCCGCTGGGATCCGCTTGGCCTGATGCTGCCCTGCCCCGGCTATTCCGATGAGGTGATCCACCTGTTCCTGGCCCGGGGGCTCACCCCCCTGGAGGCGCCGCCGGCCGGCGACGACGACGAGGACCTGGAGGTGCTGCTGATGGAACCCGCCGCACTCGATGCGGCCCTCGCCAGTGGCGACGAGGCCCTCGATGGCAAGAGCGTGACCGCCTGGTTCCGGGCCAAGCAGCTGCTGGGGCTCTGATGGCTTCCCCTGAGGCCGCCCGCCGCTGGCTGTTCTGGCATCGCCGCGATCTGCGGCTGGCCGACAACCTCGGCCTGGCGGCGGCGGCGGCGGCGACCCCAGCCCTGACGGGTGTGTTTGTGCTCGACCCGGCAATCCTGGCCGACCCGGCGATGGCACCGGCCCGCCGCTGGTTCCTGCTCGAAAGCCTGCGGGAGCTGGCCGCCTCCTGGCGGGCCTGTGGATCGCGGCTGGTGCTGCTGGAGGGAGACCCGCTGGTGCTGCTGCCACGGCTGGCTGCCGCCCTCGGTGCCGAGGTGGTGGCCTGGAACCGCGATGTGGAGCCCAGCGGGCGAGCTCGCGACCGGGCCGTGGCCGCCGCCCTGCAGACCGATGGCCGCCGCGTGCTGGTGGACTGGGATCAGCTGCTGGTCGCCCCGGAGGCGCTGCGCACCGGTGCCGGTGATCCCTATCGCGTCTACGGCCCCTTCCTACGCAACTGGCGCGGCCAGGTGGAGCGCAAGCAGGTTCTCGCGGCTCCTGGCACCGCCGGGGGGATCGAGCCGCTGGTGGCACCAACCGGCCTGCTGGATCTGGACCCGGCGATGCTGCCCCGGCCTGATCTGTGGGAGGCCCTGCCGCGCCTGGAGGCGGTGCCGCCGGCCACACGCTTCGGAGCGGCCTTCTCCGGCGCC
>NZ_JAYGIC010000021.1:0-1268 GCF_034931105.1 Synechococcus sp. CCY9201
CCTCAGCCGATCGAAGGAGCCATCAGAGCCACGGGGGTGGCTTCAGCGGCGGCCAGATCGAGCGGGAAGTTGTGAGCGTTGCGCTCGTGCATCACTTCCATGCCCAGACCAGCGCGGTTCAGCACATCAGCCCAGGTATTTACCACACGGCCCTGGCCGTCGAGGATCGACTGGTTGAAGTTGAAGCCGTTCAGGTTGAAGGCCATCGTGCTCACGCCCAGGGCGGTGAACCAGATGCCGACCACAGGCCAGGCAGCCAGGAAGAAGTGGAGGCTGCGGCTGTTGTTGAAGGAGGCGTATTGGAAGATCAGGCGACCGAAGTAACCGTGGGCAGCCACGATGTTGTAGGTCTCTTCTTCCTGGCCGAACTTATAGCCGTAGTTCTGGCTCTCGCTCTCGGTGGTTTCACGCACCAGTGACGAGGTCACCAGAGAGCCGTGCATGGCGGAGAACAGGCTGCCGCCGAACACACCGGCCACACCCAGCATGTGGAAGGGGTGCATCAGGATGTTGTGCTCAGCCTGGAACACCAGCATGTAGTTGAAGGTGCCCGAGATGCCGAGGGGCATGCCGTCAGAGAAGGAACCCTGACCGAAGGGGTAGATCAGGAACACGGCGCTGGCAGCGGCCACGGGGGCGCTGTAGGCGACGCAGATCCAGGGGCGCATGCCGAGGCGGTAGGACAGTTCCCACTCGCGGCCCATGTAGGCGAAGACGCCGATCAGGAAGTGGAACACCACCAGCTGGTAAGGACCGCCGTTGTACAGCCACTCGTCGAGGCTGGCGGCTTCCCAGATCGGGTAGAAGTGCAGGCCGATGGCGTTGCTGGAGGGAACAACGGCACCGGAGATGATGTTGTTGCCGTAGATCAGGCTGCCGGCAACGGGCTCACGGATGCCGTCGATGTCGACGGGGGGAGCGGCGATGAAGGCAACGATGAAGCAGATGGTGGCGCTCAGCAGCGTCGGGATCATCAGCACACCGAACCAGCCCACATAGAGGCGGTTGTTGGTGGAGGTGACCCACTCGCAGAACTGATTCCACGCAGAAGCGCCTTGGCGCTGCTGGAGAGTGGTGGTCATGAGAACAGGGGTTGGTAATCCAGGGCCCGCAGGCTCCGGAAGAGGTATGGACGGGGATCCGCTGAGGGAAACCCCTCCACGGCGGTGCTCCGCCTGTAGTGACCGTAACGGAATGTTGCGGTTCTGTAAAGGGGGTTCATGAAGTTTCTGGGATGGGCGGCTTCCCCTCCCTCTGCCCCTGGGCTG
>NZ_JAYGIC010000022.1:0-72328 GCF_034931105.1 Synechococcus sp. CCY9201
CGCTGGAACTCAGGCAGAGACAGGCCCTTCTGGAACTGGATGCCGTTGCGCGCCATGGCCAGAACAGTATCTGCGTACCACTCTAGTCGGGACAAATGGCCTGCACGGAGCGAGCTGGGTAATCAAGAGCCATAAAGTCTCCAGTGATGGAAAACAAGTCCACTGTGTTAAGTAATTGCCATGCTCATATGACTAGACTCCGCTCGGAACGACAAGTCGTTGGTGACAAGATAACCACTTTGGACGTCCAGGTTTCCTCTCAGCCTGTTGGATACGCACCTTCTCAGAAGGCAGATCTTGCAGCCTTACTAGATGAGAAGTTGATCATCTCAGAATTCATTACTGAACTTCAGGGAGTGATTGATTTAGTTAAAGCCGATATCCACCGCACGCATTCTAATGACATACCAAGCCTTTCGCTTGGCATATGGCATAAACGCATAGGGTTGATTGGTGCGGTGAGTGAAGTGAATAAGGTGTTTTCTGAATCTCGGGGGAATGACACCTGGATCGTGCCCTTGGTCAAGTGCACCTGAGTGGCCCCACCGGCATCCTTGCGGCAATAGTAATCAATAGCCATCAAGGGTAATCCTGATTCCCGAGTGGACTCTTCGGTAGCGTCTTCCTCCGCTACGGCCTGTGCAGCTAAGGCCGAAGTGCCGATTAATTGATTTGATCAGGAATTGTGCATCTTTCCTGCTGGTTAGCATGTCGCCATGACTATGCAGGAGGCAAAGTCTGCATTGCCATAGCATCTCCGGAAGCTCGGAGTCTGGCGCGCAAAGGATCTCAGGGCACATTGTTGTGGTGCCGCTTGAAGATGAGAGATCCTCGTGAAGGCTGCTTGTTAGGAGGACGCAGTTGTACCCTGGAATTAGTAAGTAGTGATTTGTCTTCGGATGACCCTCTGGCTTGATGAAGTGAGATAGACCATCAAGTCGCGACCCTTCATCGCAAAGCTTTTCTAATACCGTATAGGAAAGTAATAACTTTCCATTTCTCGTGAATCTCACGGGAGGATTTTGTGTGTCGTTCCCTGGGGATAGGATTGAACTCTCGACCGTATTCCTCTTGGACTTAATGGTGGAGGTTGGGCTCGCTGAAGGCCCGATCCTGTGCCTAAGCAGCGGCAGGCAAGATAGATACTGAGTATAGTTTGGTGGATTGCTGAACTGCATTGAAAGTCGAGAATGCCTCAGGACTTCTTCAAGGCAAGTGGCCATGAAGCCGTGATAAGTAAACGATTTAAACTTCGCCGAAGTCTGTATCTCCGATAAAATAATGCTCGAAATCTCATGTGCTAAGCTGTCGTGCTCGCTATGCAGATTATGCTCTGTGAGTGCTCGGAAGTACTGCCTTCTATTCGCTCCGTGCTGAGTGATGAAATTCCGCAGATTCTCTCTGCCTTCCGTTCTGGCTGATATTCTTATGGGAAGGCGAGTTGGCACGGCCAACCCGAGGGTCAGTATCCCAAGATTGAGGTCGTCAAGCTTATCAAGGCAGTCACAGATCTGATGTGCTGACAGAGGGTGTTGTGTGGCACTTGTTGCTGGAGAAAGCAGGGGAGGCTGCTTTGCTCCCATCTTGCTTGCTAGCGCCTCAATAAGACGCTCCTCGCTTGTGATTATGTCTGAGGCAAAGCAAGATTCTTCTTCGGTGCGACCGAAGAACCTCTTAAGACTCTGGCCTCGAGCATTTCGTATCCACTCCGCAGTTGTCTGCCTGCTGGTTGATCCAGCCTTGTATAGGCCACAGGCTTTCGCTGCAGTGGTGGAATGGTGGCAGAAATGGGCCTGAACAATATAGCTTTGTGTTTTCATAAGACGTTCGTGTGGAGGCTTGAGAAAGACTGGTTGGCGGCACTCTGCGCAGATCCAGCCATCCCTGCTCTGAATAGACCCCCAATCCTGTAGTCTATGGACTCGGCTGTATGCCTCATCTGCTGTAATCAATCGCCTGTCTCTATGTCGAGAGCAAATAGCAATAAACATCCTAGTCTTTTAGGCCCAGCTCTTTTCCATGAGCTCCTTGACGCTGATCGGATTCAGTACTGACGAGCAGGTCTCCCAGGCTGCATCTTCTACTTTGCTGTACTTCTTGTCAAAAGGGTTGCGGGTGGCGGTGGTCTGATCGATTAGTTCGGCGATTTCGGCTTCGTCGTTGAGGGCCACCTTCACCCAAACGTCTTCGAGGGTGTCGGGGATCTGGCCGAAGAGTTCGTGGATGGCCTGGAGGCGTTCAGCCAGCACGCGGTGCACCTTGTCTTCCACGGAGTCGCGGTAGCGCAGGTTGGCGATCCACACCTGGTTGCGGGCCTGGCCGATGCGTTGGATCCGCCCCTTGCGTTGCTCCAGGCGGGTGGGGTTCCAGGGAAGGTCGATGTTGATCAGGGTGCCGAGGCGCTGAAGGTTGAGGCCCTCAGAGGCGGCATCGGTGCCGAGCAGCAGCTTGATCTTGCCCTTACGCACCCGGTCTTTGAGCAAGGTGCGGTCGCAGCGTTGGAAACGGCCGCCCAGCCAGAAGCCGGAACGGTTGCTGCCGGCGTAGAGGCCGATGGTCAGATCGCTGGGGATGTCAGGGTGTTTGGCTAGCTGCTCACCAACCCAGCGCACCGTGTCGTAGTACTGCGAGAAGAGGATGCAGCCCCGATCGACCCAACGCTCGGTTGCATTGGGGTTTGTGCCGAGCAGGTAGCCAAGGATGGCTTCGAGCTTGGGATCGCGGTTACCGCCCTGCTTGAGCAGGTTCAGGCAGCGCTCTAGGGACGTGATCTCATCGGTGGAGAAGTTGCGGAACTCGCTGTAGCCCTGCGGCTGCCCCTCGTTCCCGAAGAGGTCTTCGTCGGCGTCGTCCTCGTCTTCGTCGTCGCCGGTGTCTGGTGAAATGTTCAGCAGCTTGCCCACGGTGTTGCGGCCGGCCTCCATGGAGCTGCCCAGGCGGCGCAGCAGCAGGGTCTTGAAGAACCCAGCCCCGCGCATCCGCTTCTGCAACAACTCGCTGAACTTTTCGGCTTCCTCGTACGCCTCCCTGAGGTATCCGCCGAGGTTGATGGCGTCGTTGTCGTCTTCCCCGAAGAGCTTCACCTCCACCTTAGGGAGGTAGTAGCTGCCGGTGGCCGGGTTGATCTCCTGCTCCAGGTAGCTGCGGGTGCGGCGCACGATGCAGCGCAGGAGCGGGTTGAAGCGCTCGCCGTACTCCGGCAGCAGCTTGTTCTTCAGCTGCACACGGCGAATGGCATTGGGGAGCTTGTCGAGCGTTTCAGGGGTGAACTGCCATTGCCTGTCTTTTGCCCGCAGTTGCCGCCGGATCTTTTCGATGGCGGGGTCTTCCGTGGATGCCGGCAGGGGGTCACGCACGAACTCCCAACCCTCCACATCGTTATCGGCTGGCACGGTTTGCTCGCCGGTAGCGACCTGGATGGTGCGGTAAGCGCTGAACCAGCGGCTGGTCTTGGTGATGCCACCCAGCACGCCCTCGTTGCCGTTGGAGAGGATCGAGAGCAGGTCCCATGCCTCCACCGGATGCAACTGCACAGGGGTGGCGGTGGCGAGCAGCATGCTTTTGGTCTTTTCGCCGATCTGGCAAAGGAAGCTCATCAGCTTGTTGGGCTCTGCCTTCTCGTCCACCTCTGGTTGGCCGGCGTCCATCTTGGGGCGGTTGCGGCGCCTCGCCCGGTGGGCTTCGTCGACGATTACGCAGGTGTAGCGCTGGTTCAGCAGCTGGCGGATCGCCTGCGGCATCCCGCGCACGATCAGGCCCTGCGACACCAAGCCGATGCGGCGCGGGCATTTGCTGAGCGAGGTCACCCCTTCCGAGGGGTGCTCCACATCGTTTTCATCCACCCAGCTGCGGCCGTTCCAATAGGCCGACGGCAGCTGCAGGAGCTCCATCAGCTCATCGCGCCATTGCTGCAGCAGAGGCTTGGGCGCCAGCACCAGGATCGGGCCACCCTCCGGGTCTTCCAAGCCCATCAACAGCGCGGCCATGGCCAGCTGGATGGTCTTACCCAGGCCCACCTGATCGGCCAGCACCAGCCGAGCGCCGCCGAGGCGATGGCGTTCCAGTGCCAGGCTGGCGAAGTACTTCTGATGGGGCCAGAGCCCCTGCTCACGCCGGTAGATCGGGGTTTCCACCGCAGCCGCGGCGGCGGCTTCCATCACATCGACCTTTTGCAGGGCCTCAGGTTCCACCACCTGGCGGTGGATGATCCGCTGCACGTCGTTCTGAATGAACGGGCAGTCGGCCAGATCGCGGGCTCGGTGATCGTTCCAAAGGGCATCGAACTCCTCCTGCACCCAGGCGATGGTGTCTGGCTCATCGCTTTCCCAGAGCAGCTCGTAGTTGAGCTTCCAGGCGCTGGCGCTCTCGTTAACGCTGCCGAGAAAGGCAGTGCTGCTCCCGTTGGCGTAACGGATCACGCCGGCCTTGCCGTGGATCAACCCGAAGGCCGTGTCGGGCAACACGCGGATCTCGATCTTGTCGCTGAGCAGGGCGTCGTAGAGCGCCTTGTAGCGGGGAAGGGCATTGGGAGGCGCCAGCTCGGGCTGGCCGGCGCACCAACTGCGTCGGAGTGCTGCCTGGGCTGCAGTGGCGGTGGCCAGGTCATCGGGATCCAGGTCGGAGTTGCAAATGATCCGCACCTTGCCGCTCACCCCAGTGATCGCCTCACCGGCCACCTCCAGCAGGCTGGAGCGGAAGTACCCGGCGATGCGGTCGTAGCTCAACGCCCCTTGCAGGCGGTCGCTGAGAACGCCTTGATCGAGCCGGCTACGACGACTGGAGTGGTGCTTGAGCATCAGGCGTCATCGTTCCTCAGGCGACCGGCAAGGATGCGAGCCGCTTCTGAGTCTTTGGCCCAATCAGCGGTGTCCTCTGAGTTACCGAGGGCGGCGAGCCAATCCAGCAGGCGCACCATTCCTTCCCTGCGCCCCCAGTAGGTCTGCCCGAAGGTGTCTCGCAGGTACTGGCGCCCCTGGTTGGGGTCGTTGTCCGCTGCGGCGGTTTCGCAGACGGCGAACAGTAGGTGGCGCAGAGGGGTTGCAGCAAAGGGATGGGGGCCGCTGCTGCTGACACGGCCTCGCCGGGGCAGGGCAGCCGCCGTTGCAACCGCTCCGTCGATCGGTGCCAGAAGACTGGTCCCGAATCCCGAAGGCGTGTGCACACGGGTTCCGTTGGCCTTGTCGCTCTTGAGCAGCGGCTTGATCTCGGTGACGCCGAAGCCGCGGGCGAGTTCTTCGTACATGCCCTTGCGGCGCTCACCCCGGGATTCGATATCAACGGCGCGGAGGTAGTAGCGCTCGATCAGGTTGAGATCGCGCCAGGAATCGTGAAGACCTTTGGGGATGAGGGCATCGCAGGCGATGGTGATGGCGCGTTCGATGACCTGCTCAAATTCGCTTTTTTCGTTCTTAGAGCGCACGGCGAAGACTTCGTCTGCGACGTTTTTGCCATCTAGTGTCGAATATTGAGTCAGAACTTTCAGCGCTGCCGCGTAGGCGGCTAGTTGGTAGTCAGAATCCCCAAAGTTGGGCTCACCCTGCTCGTCCAGGGCCTGCATAGAGGCTAGTTGCTTGCGAACTTCGTCCTCCACCATTGGATAAATATCAAACAAGAATCCAGGCTCATCTTCGACTCTTTTTCGCAGAACAAGGCACACCGTTCCTTGAACGTAGTTTCCCTTCTTAAGCCCTGCGGCAGTCTCGGTGCTAATGGTCCATGCTGCAGTAGCTTTCAATCCAGAAGCCCAGAGAATCATGCCCAAATCAGCCCAAACTCTTGGATTTTGGTGGGTGAACATGACCACCTGACATCCATTTGCTGGCATTTTCAGTGTCAGATTCTTGTATACCTCCACCATCGACTGACGGAAATCCTTTCCGTCACCTCTTACAGCCAGCTCCGAACGCGAGTCTGCCTGCCACTCGTCAAAACTGGACTTGAGCAGCCTGTCTTGCCAAGCCAGAAAGAAGTCTCCCAGCTCATGGTAATTGACGGCATCTGCATAAGGAGGGTCTGTAACCCAGGCATCGCATTCATGATCAATATCTCTGGCGTCGACTAGCTCTACGGTTCCGGAGAGACGTTGGGCAGATGGGGAGCCAAGAGACAGGCCGGACGTCTTGATTGATGCAATAGATCTTGATTGATAGTTGTACAAGGTATTTAATGCCTGATTGGAGAAGGTCTGAACTCCGCCTCCTATGCCGCCTCCCTGTAGCGTCCCCCAGATGCATAGCTTTGAGTCAAAATTTGCAATGCGACCAAGCGCGAGAAGTGCCGCGGCCCTTTGCTCTCTGGAGCTTGACAGCCTGTTCCAGCACTCGCTAATGAGACCATGCAGAAGCAGTTGTCTTGGCGTAAAAAGATGATGCCAGTGCGTCCATCCGCGCTCTCGAAAGAGTCGATCCGTTTCGGCTCCAGTCTCGGGTATTCTTCTAGAAGGTATAAATCCTTTGTCTTGCCACTCCGCGAATCTCTCACGTAGTAATTGAAGGACCTTTGATTCGCGATCAAGGTCTGCCGTATCTGGCGCTGAGTAACGTCTCTCGCCCCTGCTGTTGATCCAGCGAATACAATAAAGTCGCTCTTGGAGGACATCACTTGGTCTGGGCACCAAGTCTTCGTTGTTCCAATGGCGAAGGCCGTCCGGGCCTCGCAATGCCTCTACAGACCAGGAGCGAGTTGGGTCTAGTGGATCAACAATGCGGCCGTCAACCAGGGAGGCACCTTTCTTGTTTTTATAGAGCTTGAACTCATCATTGCTGACAGATTGAACAGTTGGCATTAGGTGTTCAGAGTTATCAGCTCGCTCCCAGGTGGCAACAATGCGATATTTCTCGGCTATTACCCAGCTTGGCGCGACTGGAATGTAGTAGTCACAGCCCTCGGGCTTGACCTCTATGCAATACAAGTATGCGTCAGCTCTTTCGCCCTTGTCGTTATGTTCGATCCCCCACTCAGAGATTTGTTGATCAGCTTTAGCAAATGCTTTGTCTTGTATTGTATTGACTTCGCGCTGGATTTCCCTTCCCCCTCCGATTAAATTGATGCTGGCCCAGGTGAGCAGACCTGCGACTGGGTTGAGATCAGAGCCGAATGCTTCGCAGCCCATGCGGGCTGCCTCGAAGGGTATCGAGCCGCCCCCACAGAAAGCATCGCCAACTCGTGGAGAATGACCAAAGCTGCGGTTGCCAAGCTCTTCAACAAGCTCCGTCAGGCTTGACGCGCTAGTTCCAAGATGGGTATTGATTGCGTTCCAGGCTAATTCGGTTGGCCCCGATACATTCTCCGGTCGTTCACAGAGGTCAAGCCGCTCGGAATAGGGTAAAGAGTCAAATTCAGCACGATCAGAAACGGCACGCCTTCGCTGATCGTCCAGTTGTTGACGTTGTTGATCGGTGAGGCTCTCCCATATCTCGGCAAGCACAAACTCTTTTTCCTCATCGCTGATGCCGCGTTGAAACCCTCGTGCGCCGAAGTACTTGTCCTGAATCTCAGCGGGAGCGACTTCCCGCCAGGCTTTGACAGGGATTTCACCTTTCTGTCGCTGCCATGTGCCGTCATCATCCATCGTGAGGATCTTGAGGAAAATCTCACGATCTTTCTTGGGATCGTCCGACGCCGGCATCAGCATCCCCAGGATGCACGCACGCACCAGGATCAGCGGCTTACGACCCCACCACTTCCCAAGGCCCGTGAGAGTCTGGCCTGACACCGCCTTGCGCTCTTTGTACGACTCCGCTGAGAGCCGGGCGATGGGGAATTGGGTTTCGATGAAGGCTTTCTGCATCTCAGATCTCCAGAGTCAGTTGCGAGTGTCCAAGCAGTTCACGTCGTGCTTTGGGTGACATCCCCTCGCCCTTCACGAAGGGGTTGTCGGCGATGGCGGCGCGGAGGGCTTTGCGCCATCCCACCCCCTTCTTCATCGCCTGGCCCGTGGTGGCCACCGTCATCGTGTAGAGCCACCAACGCTCCTCGGGGGCCAGGGCTTCCCAGTTGCGCAGGGCGTTGGGGATGTCGTCGATCGAGGCTTCTTCCACCGCCCAGCACAGCACGCACAGTTCCTTCCCCAGCGATGGATGCACGGGGATCGGCTTGGTGGGGCTCTTGATGAGCTTGGCGGTTGCCAGGCCATTGGCCCGTAGCCGCCGGTTGGCCTCCTCCCAGAACGCCGGCGCTAGCGCCGCCCAGCGCCCTCGGTCCAGTGATACCCGCAGCGCAGGGTCCGACGGTGGTGGAGCTGGCAGGGAGGTCACCTCCGCTCCGTTGAAGCGATCGCCGCGGTACTCGCTGATCGAGATCATGTCGCCCTTGGCTGTGCCCTTGGGGATGTGGATCAAAAAGCCATGGCGGCTCTCCTCCGGCACAAAGCCCAGACCGATGCTCTTGCGCGTCGCCATGGGGGTTCTGGCCATGGCTCAGTCCTGGCTCACGTAGCTGAGGTTGAACGGCTCCTTCACCACGTTCAGCCAGTCGATCAGGGCCTGGCCCGTGGGGAAGCCCAGTTCGCCGATCTCCATTCGCAGCGTCCCGTCTTGCACGATGTCCTGGAGCTTGCCAGCCACTGTCTTCAGGTCGGTGCCGCCATAGCCGTTGGCCAACGAGCCGCTGTAGTCCACGATCTGCTCGCCATCGCTGCTCTGGGCTGAGAGCTGCACGTCGTAGGCCAGCACACCTGGGTTCTGCTCCAGCCGGGTGACCAGGTCCCACACCGCGCCAGAGTCATCGAGCTTGCACACCTTCTGCCACCGCGCCGGCCGTGTGGGGTCGATAATGGGTCGCTTATCCCCGCGCTTGGGGATATCTTGCACGATCCCCTGGGAGGTCAGCGAGTAGGCCGGGGCCTGCGCCACGGCGCAGACCTTGCGGCAGTTGCCCGGAACCCGGATCGGTCCGTCGTACACCGCCGCATTGGTGCCGATCGGCGAGGAGCCGTCCGTTGTGTAGTGGATGCTCACGCCATTGACCCGCGGGAAGGCCAGCAGCTCCACCTCGTAGTGATCGCCGCGGTCATGCAGTTGTTTCTTGAGCCTCAGGGTTGCGGTCCAGGTCTTCACCTCGCTTTGCCGCTCAGGGTTCTCGCTGTCGAAAGCCAGGAACTTGTATTGCAGGCCCTTGGCCTCAAACTTGGCCGCGGAGGGCACGGGAGATGAGGCGGTGGTGGGCTCGCTCTCACCGCTCTCGAACACGATGCTGTCGCAATGCAGCGGCACCAGTTGCAGATAGGTGCGGCCATCGCCGTCATCGTCGCGGCTGAGCTCCCGGATCTCGATGTTTGGAGTCGGCGGAGGGAAGGGACCCTTGCGTACGTAGTTGCCCTCAGGCCGCCAGCGATCGCGCTGGATCGCATCAGCCTTCACGTCGTCCAGCGCCGAGGGCTTGTGCAGCGGCCAGTCGGTGCGTGTCGCGGCAGCGCGCTTCACATCGGCCCAGAGCACAACGGCGCTGTCGGCGGAGCCAAAGAGCTTGGCTTCCGCGTAGCTGCGGAACGAGTCCTCGCTGATCTCGGTCGTGAACTTGCGAACAGTGATCAGGGTCTGTTTGACCGTGGCTTCGCCGTTGGTGTTGCCGGCAAAGGCCAGGTCAATGGCACTGGTCCGCAGGGCGGAGTTCACCGACGGATAGACAATCTGATCAAACGTCTCCTTGAGAGCTGATGTGAACTGGAGACCGATCCGATCACGGAGGCTGTCGAGCGCCCGCCACTGCGGATCATCCGGCGGAGTGTTCTCGCCTTTGAGGTCGTCCTCGATGCTCACCAGGGCCCGCGACTGGCGGGCGGCATCGAGGATCTTCATGTAGGTGTCTTTGGAGCCGCTCAGGAACAGCACCCGGTTCTTGAACGGTTGCTGCTGCCACCAGTCCTGCCAGTCCTGCGACACCGGCAGCCCATTGGCCTGGCCGCCGGGGCGGGTGATCACCAGGGTGGTCTTCTCCTGGTCGAGCTGAACCTCATCCGGGGGCGGCAGCACCTTCACCGCTTGGAAGCAGTCGCGCAGGCTGGGTGTGAAGTAGTCCTCCAGGTGCTCCCGCAGCATCCGCTCCACGGTTTCGTTGTGGAGCGACTGGGCCGTAGAGCGCAGCTTGGCCGCCAGGTTCTGCTGGTTCTTGAAGAACAGCCGGCCATCCGGTGAGTTGTGCAGGTACCAGGCCCGCGTCGCCAGCTTGTCGAGAACGTTGGTCTTGAACGCGGAGAGGTCGCGGCCGGGGCGCTGCAGGCAGTCCACCAGTTGGTACTCCCGCATCCCATGGATGGCGCCAGGGGTGGTGGAGAGGGAGGCCACCAGGATCAGCCGGGCGGCATCGGAGGCGTCGGTGTTGCCGTTGGCCTCATCGATCACCTCCACCTCGGCATCGCCGCCATGGGCGATGTCGTGGGCGATCGCTTCGCTGAGGCTGGGGTTGATCGTGCGCACCTCGGAGGCGAGCTCGTCCTGGTTGAGGTCGAGGTCGTAGGGGTGGATCAAATCCAGGCCGCCGGCCTTGCCAGAGTTCCAGAGGTCGGAAACGACCATCTGCATCAACCGGATCACGCCCCGGGTTTGCTGGAAGCCCTCGTTCTCCTTGAACTTGCCCACCAGCTCCCGCAGGTCGGGATGGAAGGGGTAGGAGTCCTGAATCCGGGTGAAGAGGGATTCCGGGGTGGTGGTGGTGAGCCCCATGTTCACGGCGTCGCGCAGCGCTTCCCGGTAAGAGCCGGCCACGCCATCAATGGCACTCGCGGGCGCCACCTCGGCGAACAGGCGCTTGCGCAGGATGTGATAGAGCTCATCGCCATTGGGGTTCACGGGCGTGATCGGCACCGCGATCCGCCGCGATTCCCCGCTCAGCTGCTGAATCGCCTTATCAACCGCCTGGTTGATGTTGTCCTGCCCGCCGGCGTAGTTCGTGCCGCCCAGATCAGAGAGCACCAGGCAGACGTTGGGCATCTCTGTGACGGCCACGAAGAGGTTCGCCAGCGCCGCTGTCGTCACCGTGGCCAGGTTGCCGTTGCCCACCGGCACCGCCACGGCATATTCCAGGTACGGCGGCAGCTCGTCCAGGAAGATCACCAGCGGCTGTTCGCCCAGCAGCTCCTTCCATGCTTCAGGGCCTGGCGCGCTCAGCAGGGGTGAGACGTACTTGGCGAACTGTTCGCCTTTGCCTAGCTGCTCAGCGATCGAACCCCAGATCCCGCCAGCTGCGTCGGTGCTGCGGCCGTTGAAACCCACCACCTGGCAGGCACCCAGGCTTGGGGCTGGATTCCCGCCTTCGATCTGGGTGAAGACCTGCTGACGGAGGTTGGGATCCCGGGCCAGCAGGCCCAGGGAAATCATGCTGTGGGTTTTGCCGCCTCCCATGGCCTGGGAGAGCTGGAACACCGAGGAGCCAGCTCCTGATCCACTGAGGTGCCGGAACGCCCGATCCACCAGGGTGAGCATCCCCCCGGTGAAGTAGTTCTCCTCAAAGAACGCCGCCCCATCGACCGCGCCCTTGAGAAAGGTGTCCAGGCTGAGCACCGTCGCGCGACGATCCGCCGCGAAGACCGACGGGCGTGGGGTGCAAAGACTCCTGAGGGGCATCGACGGCAGGTGATGGGCGACTTCGCGAGGCTGTGATTAACGAGGGGGATGCATGGAACCTGAGTTTACTTGAGTGGCCACTTAGCCGAGATCGACTTTTTTACCACTCTAGTAGAGAACTTCACTGAATGGCATTCCCACTTCAGGCTATCCCTGCGTCAGCCCGTCATGTCTTGGCCTCTTGATTCATAGACATGAGGAGGGGAGGGCATCTCCTCCTTGGATACTGGATCCTGCGCGCAGGGGGCAGCCAAGGCCAGCGCCAAGCAATGCTTTCGTCCAGCCCGTCTTGATTGAGTCCCCACGTTGCTTTTTGGGACTGATCTCTGTGTGACTGGCTGGTACGTCTTGGCTGCCTGAAGCCCCTGGCAATCAATGAAGGCTGAGATGTCGACTCTCGAAGATGTCCATTGGTGCTGGATGAACACCTGGATGGATCCCTCAAATCCTCGCTGATGCTTATCTCGTCGACCTGGATCCGCCTCGTATCTAGTGGTGAGGATCTCAGGAGTTCTGACCTGCTTTCCGCATAATGAAGAACCCGGGACCGAGCACCTTATCCGTAGCACCTTCTTCTCCAATGCCGCTACGTTAAATGGCTCCAGCACGCAGTCCAGACGGCGCAGCACCGTGAACGGCAGGATCACCTTGCCGTAGTCACTCTGCTTGTAGTCACCCCGCAGCAGGTCAGCGACCGACCAGATGAAAGCCGAGAGGTTCTGCTTGCCGGTGGGCTGGGGGCCGAGGGGGGCGGCGGTTGTCACGCTTGAGCGCTGCTGGGTGGAACGGCTGGGATCGGATGCTCTCCCGGCTGGCGTCGGGTGTCCAGTGCCGAGAGCGACTGAGCCTCCTCTGCCCCGACCAGGGACGATCATCCCAGTCGCCACCAGAGCCGCTCGCACTGCGTCATAGGTGCCTTCCTCCCAGCCAAGGAGCTCCAAGAGGCGTCCGTTGCCGGCTGAGCCACCCAGGGCTTCCAGGGCACCCAAGAACTCCTCTTTCAGGGGATCGGACTCGGGGGAGGCGCCCAGGGCGGGGGATGAACTGGCTTGCATGGCGGTGGGAGGTCAGACACAGCATGCCGTGGGCGTGGCTGTATGAGCAAGAACGGTCTGATGACTTCTCAGGATCGTGTCTTCTTGTTTGTAGTGAACGCAAGGGGTGTCGATGTAGTGCCTCCAGTGCCCTCCGAAGGCTCAATACTCAATAGGGAGTGGAATTGACATGCATCCGAGCGGCGATCAACTGATAAGCCATAGGCGCCTTTGCTGTCTACACCCTCATGCATTTGGATGCTAGCAACAACTATCGAGCATAGACTGTACATCTTCGCTAGCAATATCTGCCAAGATTTCCGCCAAAATGACGAGTAACCGCGACACGAATCAAGCAGCGGGCCACATCGCCTAGGTCCTTGTTCCACTGGCGCAGGGGATCTATGTGGTGTCTACGCCTATCAGTTGAATGGCAGCATTCAGCTGACTTGATGACTTGGACTTTGTCGCCAGCTTCCCCCGACTCACGTAATGACCAGCAACGAATCCCCGATTGAAGGCAATAGTGATTCTTCCAGTGACAACACTTCCGACACGGATATCTTCTCCGCTTCTGCTGTCGAGCAGCTCAGAGCGAAGGTCTATCCCGACGACTGGTCGTTCATCCCCGTCGCCGGGAAGGCGACCTACGTCAAGTCCTGGGCTCAACGTCGCATGACGTTCGATGAGCTGATGCAGGAGTACGACAAGGACCACCGGTATCGCGGGCTCGGGGTGATCACAGGCGAAGCCAGCGGCGGCCTGATCGCCTTGGACATCGACGGGCTGACAGCGGCGGCTCGGCTCAAAGCCGCGATCGGCGAGGAGAACTACGAGAAGCGGGGCCGGGAGACCACGATGGCCTGGACATCAGGCAAGCGGGGCCGGCGGCAGATTCTCTGGAAGGTCCCAGCCGCGCTGGTGCCGCAACTGCGGGACTTCAACACGCTGATCCTGCGGGAGACCGGTGACTGGGAGCCGGGGACCGGCGACAAGAACAGGGTCAAGCGGGTTGACGATCAACCGGCCTACGAGGAAGTGGTGCTGCGGTTCAACCGCTGCCAGTCGGTGTTGCCGGGAAGCCCGCGCCCTGGCAGCAACTACAGGCGCTACCGCTGGCTGAGCTACAACGAGGGGCGGCCCGCCGACGCGCCGCGCTGGCTGATCGAGCTGCTGCTACCGCACTGCAAGCCGGTCACCTGGCTGAACAGCGACGACCAGAAGCAGCTCAACGAGACGCACGGCGACACGGCTGTTCCCCCGCCGCAGATCCGGGGCTGGTTCTTCAAGGAGGAGGTCCAGGCCCTGCTGCGGCCGAAGCTCCGCGATCTGATCTACAAGCACCCGGTCTTTGACGAGTACGGCTGGCTCGACAAGGAGGGCGGCGAGGCGCACTGGATGTCGGGCTGCCCCTGGCACAAATCGGAGTCAGGGACTGCGTTCCAGGTCAACAAGAACTCAGGGGTCTGGTACTGCCACGCCTGCGCTGTCGGCGGTGACGTGCTGAAGTTCGTGCATGCGGCCAAGACCAACGACCCGTATGCAGAGAATCCGACAGGGCCGACGCTAGAGGGGTACGTCGCTGAAATTGCAGGAAAATTGGGGTTTACCTATCCAGATGATGTCCTGCCGACGCAACGTGTAGCGAATAAGGTGCCTACGGCGCAGGACTTGGAGGGGTTGTATAAAGAGTGTAGGAAGATCGACAAGGCCACTCCTAACAAGGAACAAGCCCGTCTGTTGATGTGGGCTCACGCCCAGGTCAGCGGTTTCTACCTCTTCAAGAACGGCCGCGAGATCTACGACAGCTACAAGCGCTTCTACATCGGTGAGCTGACCGCTGACATCAAGGTTCAAACGCCTGAGCAGCTTGGCGCCATCACCGAGACCGACTACATCATTCCTGATTTCCTCCGCTGTCCCAGCAGCGTGATGTTCCACGCCCGTGGCGGTCTCGGGAAGACCAAGCTGGCCTTGGCGCTGGCGCGGAAGGTCGGTCACGGGGAGCCCACCCGCATCAGGGGTGCTGACTTCGCACCGACGACCACGGGGAAGGTGCTGCTGCTGGGGAACGACATGACGCCCTCGGGGTACGTGGCCTACCTGAAGCAGCAGGGGATCGACATCCAGGGGAGGGACAGCCACTGGATGAAGGCGGTCTGGAACTGGGATGTGGAGCAGGAGCTGGAGCTGATCGATCTGCTCAATGAGCTGCAGCCAAAGCTGGTGATCATCGACTCGCTGTCATCGGCGAGCAACAACGCGGCGCACTCGGAGAACGACAAGGAGTACGCCAGGACGGTGTACGACATGGCGCGGTTCAACGGGGTGCAGTTTCCGCCGACGTGCTTCCTGTGGATCCACCACAACAAGAAGGACGGGACGACGTTCCGTGGCACTGATGTGCTGCGGAATGCGGTGGATGACACCTGGGAGTTGAAGGAGCTCGAGACCGAGGAGCAGGAAGCGTTCCCTGCGGGAAGCAAGATCCTCCAGATCGGCAAGTCTCGCGGCATGCGGGACGGGGCGCGGTTCCTGGTCTCCGAGAACTTCGAAGAGCTGCTGACGTTCAGTGATCTCACTCCGCTGGAGGAGCGGCGGCAGGGGACCGGCGATGTCACCGGGCCTTCGCTGGTGCTGTCGCTGCTGAAGGCGGCGAGCGAGCCGATGACGGCGACGGAGATCAAGCTCGGGATCGACGCTCGGGTGCAGGGGTCAGGCTCGGGGGACGGGCCAGTCAGCCGGCGCACGGTCCAGCGCTGGATCAAGAAGTGGATCGAGGCGAAGCTGATCGCTGAGGCCGGATGGAGGGAGGCCGAAAGAGCAGGCAGGAAGGAGCCGCAGTACCGCTGGGCCGGGTGCGACGTCGCGTCTCAGACTGAGTCGCAAACGATCAGCTTCCTGGCCCAGGTGTTCGGTGGAGGGGGAGAGGGGCGGCCCCCCGAGAGCGGAAACCCTCTAGAGAGAGATTGTGTCGTCAATTCGGTTTCTGCGGCCTCAGCATCCTCGGAATCCCTTCCAGCGCAAGGGGTTTCGGAGACGAATAATTGGCGACACGGGTCTTCGATTCCAGACGGTTCAGAGGGCAGTGTCGTCAATTATTCGGAGGGTGAAAGCCCGTCTCACGGTCTCGGGGTGGGAACGGGGGGACTATCCGCTGGACTTCCGAAATCTTCCACCAGTTTTGGTGAATCTGGTATCACAGCGATACCGGAAAAGGCCCTGGAATTGGCGACATCAGCCTCAGAATTGACGACACAGGGGGGTGAAACCACCAGTTTGGAGGGCGAAAATGGTATCGAGTTGATACCGAATTCTCAGAAACTGGTGGACGATTTCGACGGTTGTCGTCAATTATCTGAGGGAGAAATCCCTGAGAATCCCTCTGCTGCAAGGGGTTTGGCCGAAAGGGAATTGACGACACAAACGGGTCTCTCCCCCTCTACGCGTGCGCGTGCGCGTGCGGGCGCGAGGGACGAGCAGGAGCAGGAGCCTGAGGAGCTCGACATCGAGGCGATCCTGGCCTTGGAGCCTTGCGCGGACGAGGAGAACGTCGCAGCCTTCTCGGGCCTCGAACCGGAAGCATGTCGGCCAACCCCGTTCCCACACAGGGAAGGGTTGGGAATGGTGGCTTGATGGATGGTCATCCCGTGCAGATAGAACCCCTCCTGTCTCACTGATCGGGGAAGGGGGGGCTCCTGGCCTCCCCTGCCTCCCTCTACCCCCTTTGCTTTGTCAACAACCCTTCCAAATCAAGGCTCCTGAACTCAGTCCAGAAGCCGCAGCGCCGCCTCTTCGTCGGCCTCAGCCACGTCGATGTAGTTCTGAAGCTGACCAAGACTGGCGTGCCCCGTGAATCGCTGAACGGTTCTCAAGCTCGCGCCACGCTGCGCCATCGTCGTGGCCAGGCTTCTGCGGAAGCTATGCAGCGACACCCCTGACGGGAAGTCCGGTCCAAGGGCCGCCACAGCCCGCCGCAGGGCCTTGTCGGCCGCTTGGCGGGTCATGGGTTGGTTCTCGCTCCCAGGACTGAGGAAGAGCAGCGACCCGTTGCGGGCAGGGCGCCGGTGGCGCTCCTCCCAGTGAAGCCGGAACTGGTCCAGCTCCACCCCCAGGCGCGGTGCGATCAGAGGCTCGCGAGTGCGGCGGGTCTTGGTGGTGGCGGCTGCGAACACGATCCGGTCGCTATGGATCGCTCCCCAGTGGAGTCTCAGTGTCTCGGTGGTGCGACTGCCGGTGAACCTCATGACGCTCCACAGGGCTCGGTGCTCGGGGTTGGGCGCCGCCTCAATGAGTTGATCCAGCTGCTCCGGGGAGAGCACCCTGGCCTGGCCGGAGCCACAGGTTTTGGGCATCGCCGCTCTCGGGAGTTGTCCTTTATCATGATACGTCAACCTCCCAGAGCGCGCAACTGATCTCGACACCGGGCTTCCAGCAGGCCCTAGCCGCCTCGCTTCTTGATTCTCAGCTGGAGCCCCTATTGAGAATCCCGAGTTCTCGGCCTCCCCAGGTCGATTCTGTTGCCTTCTGCTGCGGGAAGGCCACCCCTGCCAAGCACCTATTCGTCAACAACAGCAAGTCACAGCTGCCCCTGGTGCAGTACCCCGAGGTCGCGAAGACACTTGCGCCTGCGCTCCTGATCACTCCAGCGACTGAAGTTACTCAGATGTATCCAAATGGCGCGTTCTCGGGTTGCATCAAGCAGCCAACATCCAGGCGCACGACCTCGGCGTGGCAGACCAGGAAGCGAACCACGCCGGTAGATCGGACATACCAGCGGATCAGTCCAAGGCTTGTAGCCAACCCTGTTGCAGTGGGCATACCAGGAGGTCAACCGTCCGATCATGGTTTGGCGAGGGACTCCGACAAGCTCGCAAAACGGTGTGATCGTGAGCCAAGAAGGTTGCTCGTATCCGCAAACGGCCGCCATCCCCTCGAGGTCGGTGATGGCTGCCGCCAAGACCGTTGGGTACACCGTTCCGTGACCGCACTTAGACATTGATCTTCCTGGAATTTCCGATTTCTTCCACGGGCAGAGCGGCGGGGAGCCGGCCATGCCGAGTGACTTCCGTTAATGATAACCATTCTCAATAAGGAGGATGGCTTATGGCTGCCCCCCGAGGCCGTCAATCACCACGCGCGCTGTCTCTCTCGCACTTGCTGGGGTGGGGAGGGGATCCGCGCGCGAGGGGACTGCCGCCTGCCCCAGCAGCAGACGCCGGAGGATCCGCGCGAGGGAGCGCTGATGGTCCGCACCGTGCATGGTCCGTGGCTCCGCCCTCGGGGGACAGACGGGCGGGCCTGGCGGGTCTACTGCGGGCTTCTCCGGCCCAGCCCGGCCCCCAGGAGCCCCAACCCGCGGGAAGACCCGTGCAGACCATCTGAAGGGCGTTCCAGGCGCTCCTGGGGGCGACCAGGGGCTCGAACAGCGGGGGCAGGGCATCCCCCCGAGAGCGGACCCTTCTCGCAGGGGGGGGCTGAGGAGCCTGTCAATCAGACCTCGGACGACTGGCTCAGGCCGACCAGGGAGCCGTGATTTCGTCGCCCAGGCCATGCGGGGCAGCTACTTGTCTGCCAGGAACCCGCATTTACTGGAAGCGATAATCATTCTTTCCTAGAGATCGCTTTACTGGTGCTTCGATTTGGCGCTCTCGGGGGGGTGACTTTTCTCCGCTTGGTGCAGCTGCTTGGATAGAGACGTTGGGGGCTGGAAAGGGATCTCCGGGATGTCGTCAGTGGGCTCACAGCGCGCCCTGGACTGACGTCACCAGCTCTCACCAGCTCTCAAATGCTTTGCCTGTCTCCCGAGATCGACTGCAATCACTGCGTCTTTACTTGTCTCACGCTGTACTCCCAAAGCACCCGCGCTACCAAGCTGCGCCACGCCCCGGTGACGAGACTCTAAACCTCAGCATCTGGCGCCTCAGGTCACGACAGCACCCTTGGATACGACAGCGCTTCCTAATTTTGGGGCCAGCGGCATGGGCGCAGTGGAGCGGGCGACAAGACAGCGCTGGTTCGTGAAGCTCGAGGAGGGCATCGTGGACAAGGCACGCTTCGATGCGGCGGTGCCGGCCCATCGGGGCTGGCTGGCTGAGCTGGAGGCTGCGGGTCATCGCCCCAGCAGCGGCTACTGGAGGGATCGTCAGGGCCTCAGTGGAGCTGGCGGGATGTTGTTGTTCATGGCCAGCGATCGCGACGAGGCCGAACGGCTGGTCTCCTGCGATCCGCTGGTGCGCCAGGGCTGCGTGCGCTGGGTTGTGCACGAGTGGTGCGTGGTGGCAGGCGAGCTCGCTGGTCCCCCTCAGGAGTGGAACAGCAGCACCAGCCCTGAGCTGAGTTGATGGAATTCACGTTCCTCCCGGCTCAGGTCAAGCCCCACCTGGAGACCTTCCTTGAGGGCGTCATCGAACGGAGGAGCCGATGGAGCCTCACCGGCACACCAGAGCGCAGCGATACCGACCGGGGTTGCATGCCAGCTGAAGCAGGGAGTCGTGCCGATGGCAGGTTCCTGCAGGGCGTCTTCGAGCAGTTCGCGGATGGGCATGGTGACCCGTAGCGGGAACTCCCAAGTGGTGGCCCCAGCTTCGACAGCTGACCCAGAGGGGGCAAGGTGCTGAGAGTTTTCGTGATGAAGGCCGCCTAACCTTCCCGCCATGACAGCCCTGCCCACCTCGATCGCGCTGGTGCACGAGTGGTTCACACCCCGGGCGGTGGGGGGGTCGGAGGCCGTGGTCGAGCAGCTCGATGCCCTGCTCCATCCCCAGCTCTTTGCCCTGGTGGATGGGGAGAGTCAGCGACCGGGGAGCTGGCTGCATGGCCGGCGGATTGAGACCTCCTTCATCCAGACGCTGCCGTGGGGCGTCAGCCATGTGCAGCAGTACCTGCCCCTATTGCCCCTGGCGATCGAGCAGCTCGACCTGGGCGGCTACCCGCTGGTGCTGAGCAGCAACCATCTGGTGGCCAAGGGTGTGATCACCGGACCCGATCAGCTGCATGTGAGCTATGTCCATACGCCGGTTCGATACGCCTGGGATCAGATGCATGCCTATCTGGCGCGCTCCGCCCTGGCGCGCAGTCCGCTCGGACCGCTGATCCGCGGCCAGCTGCATCGCCTGCGTCAGTGGGACGTGGTGAGCAGCAGCCGGGTCGACCATCTGATCGCCAATTCCCGCTTCACTGCCCGCCGGATCCAGCGCTGCTGGCGACGCACCGCCACGGTGGTGCATCCGCCGGTCGAGGTGGCTCGATTCCGCTGGGACCAGCCTCGCAGCGACACCTATCTCAGCGTCTGCAGGTTGGTGCCCTACAAGCGGGTCGATCTGGTGGTGGGAGCCTTCAATCGCCTCGGGTTACCGCTGGTGGTGATCGGCGATGGGCCCGAACGACGGCGACTCGAAGCCATGGCCGGTCCCAACGTCCAGTTCCTCGGCCACCGCCCCGCCGACGAGGTGACCACCTGGTTGCAACAGTGCCGTGCCTATGTCTATGCGGGGCTGGAGGATTTCGGGATCGCGCCGGTGGAGGCAATGGCGGCCGGCGCCCCTGTGATCGCGCTGGGGCAGGGCGGCCTGCTGGACAGTGTGCGTTGTCTGGAGAGTGGCGCGGCCCAGCCCACCGGGCTGTTGTTCCCCGATCAATCGGTGGAGAGCCTGGCAGCGGCCCTGGATCACTTTCACACGGAGCGGCTGTGGCGGCGGTTTCCTGCTGACGCTCAGCACGAGTGGGCCCTGCGTTTCTCCCCGGCCTGCTTTCGCCGCCGCATCCAGGAGCGGTTGGAGACCCTGTGGCTAGCCCATCGCCACCGCCTCGCCCATGCCAGGGCCCCTGTGCCTCTGGAGGAGCTGCCACCGATTGATGGGGCGGCCTGACTCCGATTTTTAGATTGCCGCCACCGCCGTGCGGCTTCGCTGCCGTCTGCCGCTACGTTTCTTGCCCCTGCCTCCCGACCTGCCAACGCAGGGTCTGCGACCATCTCCGCCGCACCCTCCCCTGCTTTCTCTGGGGGTGGTTCCCTGGTCGGTGCCTGGACGGCCCCGCCAGGAACCCTGCGGCGGCTGTCCCTGCCCTCCCCGCTCATACTGGTGAAGCGACCCTCCGCCCATCAGCTGATTCGCCTGCAGTCGAGGCGCTCGCGGGTGATCAAGCGCAGCGGCGACATCGTGTTTTCGCTGGCGGTGCTCAGCCTGGGTGCGCCGGTGTTCCTGCTGCTCGCCCTTCTGGTCAGGCTCACCTCCCGCGGGCCGGTGTTCTATGTGCAGCAGCGGGTGGGACGGGGCTATCGCAGCTTTGGCTGCATCAAGTTCCGCACGATGCGGCGCGATGCCGACAGGTTGCTCTCCGCCCTGCTGGCGGAATCGCCCGATCTGGAGGAGGAATACCGCAACGACTTCAAGCTGCGCAAGGATCCACGCATCACCCGCCTCGGCAAATTCCTGCGTCGCTCCAGCCTCGACGAGTTGCCCCAGTTCGTGAATGTGCTGCGCGGTGAGATGAGCGTGGTGGGTCCGCGGCCGATCGTGGAAAAGGAGCTGGATCGCTACGCAGACCGTATGGATGAAGTGTTGGCCGTGCGGCCCGGTCTGACCGGCCTATGGCAGGTCTCCGGCCGCAACAACCTCACCTATGCCAAGCGGGTCAAGTTGGATGTGTCCTACGCGCGGCACCGGAGTTTCTGGATGGACCTGCGCATCATCCTGCGCACCTTCAGTGTGATCCTCGACCCCACGGACCGCGGCGCTTACTGAGTCGACCACGGTGTCACGTCAATGCAACCGCCAAGGGCAAGGGCAATGGCGAGGGCCGACAGCAACCACAGCCCCGTGAGCCGTCTGGTGAGCTGAAGCATGCGGGTCACCGCCAGTGCATCGGCGGGCCTTCCGGCGGCATGGAGCACCGGCTTCAGCTTCGGTAGGCCGCCGTAATGGTTCAGCCCCCCCAGTTGCACATCCGCTGCCAGGGCATAGGCGGCTTGAGAGACGCCTGCATTGGGGGACGGGTCCGGCCTCCCCTGCAACAGAGCCCGGCGACAATTCACCAGGGCTGAACCTGGCCGACCCGCCGCCAACGGCAGGCTCAGGGCCACCAGCCGGCAGGGCAGCCAGGTGAGCAGATCATCGAGGCGGGCGCCGGCGGTGCCGAGCCAACGCAGACGGCCCTGGCGGTAACCGAGCATCGAATCCAGGGTGCTGGCCGCCTTGAAGCTCCAGGCCAGGCAGAGGGGGCCGGGCAGGACGACCAGAGCACGATCAGGCCAGGCGCACCAGAGCAGCGCACCCAGCAGCATCCAGAACAGGGGCGCGAACACACCATCCACCGCGTTCTCGCTGGCGGTTTCCGCGGCAGCCCGCAGGATCTCAGAGCGGCACAGGCCATCCACATCGCGGCCCACGATCCAGGCCAGCCGCTGGCGGGCCAGCTCCAGATCAGCGGGCGAGCGCCCTGACGTGAACGGCGGCAGAGCCGCGACGACGGCCTGGACAGCCTGCTCCAGGCTGCGGCCGGCCAGAGCACTGGCCAGGGCGATCACCAGCAGCGGCAGCGCGACCGGATGCACAAGGGTCAGCCGCTCGACCTGCCAACCAGCCAGGCCGCTCAGACCGACCACCAGCAGGGTGAGGCCGGTGCCAGCCAGGCGCAAGCGTCCGGGCCGATCGCCCGCCCAATCTTCAGCAACCCGACGGAACCATCCGATGCCCCAGCCGATCACCTGCACCGGGTGAAGCCAGCGCTGCGGATCACCCACCAGCCGATCCAGGGCCACGCCCGCCAGAACCGCGAGCATCGGGGCGAGGGGGACCAGACGCAGCAGCGGCGGCAGGACAGAGGCCTCCATCGCTCAGCTGGAGACCGCAGGCCGTGGCGGCCGGCCCAGCAGCAGCGCCATCGCCACAAAGGCGAGCACCTGCAGCGGAATGGCTTGGCCCAGGCCCAGCGACTGGGTGAGCAGGCCCATCGCCAGGCTGCCGGCCAGGCCGCCCACAGCGCCGGAGCGCTGCAAGGTCTGCCAGCGCAGGGGAGCGTCGCCCCGAACGGCCAGGCGATCCACCAAGGCTCCATCAGCGGCGGCAGCCAGAGCCCCGATGGGCACAAACAGCAGCACCGCCCCCCAGCCCGGCAAGGCTTGAACCTGGGTCAGCAGCAGCAAGCCAGCCATCAGCCCATAGCGGGCCCAGGTCGCCAGAACCGGCAGGCGGCCCTGAAGGCTGCGGCCCACGCCGTAGGCCGCCAGCACCATGGCGAAGTCAAAGCAGTTGCCTGCCCCCACGGCCCGCACCCAGAGGGGCAGCAGCGCGAAGAGGCTGCCGAACAGCAGCCCCTGCAGCACACAGTGGCGATCCAGGGGCAGCGGGGCCATCGAGGGCAGGACCGCAGCCGCGGCAGTCGCTTCCGCAGCGCCATCAGCCGAGCCAACCGGAGCCTGCTCCCGCGGCATCAGAGCAGTGGCCCCGAGGGGAAGCAGCAACAACAGAGCCGGCACGAACTGCCTCACGGCCGGAAACAACACGGCCGTGAGCAGGTTGCCCGCCAGGGAGCCGAGGTCACTGCCCTGCCGCAGGCCTTCGATCGAGAGTCCTGGCGAGCGCAGCAGGCGCCGCTGCAACGGCAGCTGGCTCAGTTCTCCGCCGATGCCGAATAGCAAAACCGCCAGCAGGGACGCCATCAGCAGCCCGGTGGCCGGCCAGCCGGAGAGCTTGCCCAGACTCACGCCCAGCAGCAGCATCACGCTGACCAGCTGCAGTCCATAGCCGGAGGCTCGGCGCCGCAGCGGCAACAGCACCGGCAGGGTGCCGAGGGCCGGCAACAGGCTGTTGAGCAGCGGCGACGGCGTCAGGCCGCTCACCATCCAGGCGGTGGAGGCCAGGGTGAGGCTGGTGCCGGCCTGGGCGCTGCCCCAGAGCAGGGAGAGGCGGAGCGAGCGCATGGGGCGGTCACGACAACGGTCCGTGCCGGCAGGGCACGGACCCAGAATGGTGACAGGCGCCGGGTCGGGATCAGGCGGCCTTGAGCCAGCTGAACATCGAACGCAGACCCTTGCCCACCTGCTCGATCGGATGGGCGGCGTCGCGATTGCGGGCCTTGGTCATCTCGGGCTTGCCGGCCTCGCATTCGGCCACGAAGTTGCGGGCGAAGGTACCGTCCTGGATGTCGGCCAGGATGCGCTTCATCTCGGCCTTGGTGTCGGCCGTGATCAGGCGCGGACCGCTCACATAGTCGCCGTATTCGGCGGTGTTGGAGATCGAGTCGCGCATGGCGGTGAGGCCGCCCTTCACCATCAGATCGACGATCAGCTTCACTTCGTGCAGGCACTCGAAGTAGGCCAGCTCCGGCTGGTAGCCGGCCTCCACCAGGGTCTCGAAGCCAGCCTTGACCAGCTCACTGAGGCCACCGCAGAGCACGGCCTGCTCACCGAACAGATCGGTCTCGGTCTCTTCCTTGAAATTGGTCTCGAGAATGCCGGCACGGGTCCCACCGATGCCCTTGGCGTAGGCCATCGCCAGGCCGCGGGCATTGCCGGAGGCGTCCTGGTGGATGGCGAACAGGGCAGGCACGCCCATGCCGTTCTGGTACTCCCAGCGCACCGTGTGCCCAGGGCCCTTGGGGGCGATCATCACCACATCCACATCGGCGGGGGGCTTGATCAGCTCGAAGCGGATATTGAACCCATGGGCGAAGCTCAGCACCTTGCCGGCGCTCAGGTGCGGCGCGATCTCCGCCTCATACACCGCTTTCTGGGCCTCATCGGGCAGCAGCACCATGATCCAGTCGGCCTTGGCGGCCGCATCGGCCACACTCAGCACCTCCAGGCCATCGGCCCTGGCCTTGTCGGCCGAGCGACTGCCCTCATACAGGCCCACCACCACGTTGACGCCGCTGTCCTTGAGGTTGAGGGCATGGGCATGGCCCTGGGAGCCATAGCCGATGATCGCCACCGTCTTGCCGTTCAGCAGGCTGAGATCAGCATCGGAGTCGTAGAAGAGCTGGGCCATCCGGCGGCGGGCAGGGCAAACGGCGAGTGTACGGCTGCGCCCAAGGGGATCCTTCAAGCAGACGTCACCAGGACCGTCTTTCTCGCAATCCATGCCGAAGCAGGTGGACCCAGGGATTCACCCCCGCTGCCTTCACATCAGGATTGACCGTCAGATAGTTCTCAGGAGTGAAGTCGGCCAACCGTGCGATCAGAGCATCGTCTTTCCAGTCGGGGATGGTGACTGGTCTGATCGCACCGGTCGCCGCATCCAGGGGCCTGCGCCAGGCGATTGAGCCCCATGGCCAGTCGCTGTGCAGAGGCGTGTAGTGAAGACAGTTTTCGAAGAAGTAATGGGTGACCTGGCTCCATCGCGTTAGGCCCCGATCCCTGACGGCCGCCCCCCCGTGCAACAGATTGGCCGCCCAGATCAACGCCTGACCCCGCCGAGGCGTGAAGGTCAGCTTCTGCAGTCCTTCACTGCGGACCATGGCCTGCCAGACAGCATGGAAAATCTCCTGAGTGGCTGGGAGGTCGTCCGACACCTGCTTGCCGATATCGCGAAGCTGGAGGTAGGGAAGCCGGTGACTGCATGGGAAGTACTCCAAGGGGCCTGAATCGGAGTGGATGTCTTCCAAGGCAATCCAGACTCCACACATGAATCCGGCTGGCTCACTGTGAAAGTGGACCGCATCACTGTGAAAGTGCTGCTGAGTTCCGACTGGAAAATTGAGGGTCTGAAAGGCAAAGGGTTTGCGCCCATAGACAGTCTCCAGAAGATCGAGGATTTCAGGAAGAAGCGCCAGGTGCCTCACGCTGGCTTCGTTCTTCCAGGCATCCTGGATGCGAAGGGAATGGTGATCCGTCGAGTGGCGCCAAGCAGCAAGATCGAAGCATGGCTTCAGGGAGCTGCAGATAGGTTCCGCAAAGGTTGCAATCGTGGCTTCATCAAGATCCACAATGGCATATCCTTTGTTGTGAAGGGATTCCGCTGCAGCGAGATATTGGCCAAACGCACCCTTGGATCGGAGAGTGGGGAACAACGGTGAATCGACCAGCGGCAGCCCCGGCAGGAGATTCCTGGTGGAATGAGCTGACGCCCCCTGCTCCTGTTCTGAGGATGCCGCTGCATCCTTCACGGCTCAGGCCTCGCTCGGGTGGGCAATCACACGATCAATCAGTCCATAATCCTTGGCCTCAGCGGCGCTGAGGAAATAATCTCGATCGGTGTCCTTCTCGATCTTCTCAAAGGGTTGGCCCGTCATCTCAGCCATGCTGTTATTCAGCATGTCCTTCATGCGCAGGATCTCCTTGGCTTCGATCTCAATGTCCGAGGCCTGTCGCTGACTGGTGCCGCCGAGCGGTTGGTGGATCATGATCCGGCTGTGGGGCAGCGCCAGCCGCTTGCCTTTCGTGCCGGCGGCCAGCAGGAAAGCGCCCATGCTGGCCGCCAGGCCAACACAGATGGTCACCACATCACTCTTGACATACTGCATGGTGTCGAAGATCGCCAAGCCGGCGGTCACCGATCCACCAGGAGAGTTGATGTAGAGATAAATCGGCTTGGAGTTATCATCAGAATCCAGATACAGCATCTGGGCCACCAGGGCATTGGCCACGGCATCGGTCACCTCGGAGCCAAGAAACAGGATGCGCTCCACCCCAAGGCGGGTATAGATGTCGACCCAGCGCTCGTACTGGCTGCCGGGCAAGCGGTAGGGAACGCTGGGGGTGCCGATGGGCATGACGACGTGCGAGTGGCGGAGGGGAACTGGGGGATGGCGGCCGGGGCCGCACTGGAACGAAACTGATCGGCTCAGCTGATGCCGGCCGCCTTGGCGGGGCCGGGCAGATCCTTCTGGCTGGTGAGCACCCGGTCAATCAGGCCATACTCCACAGCTT
Source organism: Synechococcus sp. CCY9201 (assembly GCF_034931105.1). Lineage (NCBI taxonomy): Bacteria > Bacillati > Cyanobacteriota > Cyanophyceae > Synechococcales > Synechococcaceae > Synechococcus > Synechococcus sp. CCY9201. Next base: position 26,466 of record NZ_JAYGIC010000022.1, read on the forward strand.
CCTCGGCCGTGAGGTAAGTCATGCGGTCGGAGTCGCGCGAGAGCTGCTCGACGCTCTTGCCGGTGTTGGCGGCCAGCATCTCGAGCATGGTCTGCTTGTTGTGCAGCACTTCCTTGGCCCGGATCTGGATGTCGGTGGCCTGGCCACGGGCGCCGCTGCGGGGCTGATGCAGCACGATCGAGGCATGACGCAGGGCGGCTCGGTGGCCTTTCGTGCCGGCCGACAGGATCATGGCGGCCGTGCCCATGGCCTGGCCGATGCAGATGGTGTGGACCGGCGGCTTCACATAGCGGAGCGTGTCGGCGATGGCGAAGGCCTCGGTCTCGAAGCCGATGGCATCACCCGAATACCAGCTGGTGCCGGTGGAGTTGATGTAGAAGAAGATCGGCTTCTCCGGATTGTCGAACTCCAGGTAGAGCAACTGGGCAATGATCAGCTCAGTCACGTCGATGCCCATCTGCCGCTTGGCATCGTCGTCGCTGAACAGGGGCAGACCGAGATAGACGATCCGCTCCTTCAGCAGGAGGCTGGGCAGGTCCGGCGGCGGCGTGCGCAGGACGGCTGAATCGCCGTAGTAGGGGGCCGACACCGACATCCGCTGAGCACCTGAGGCTTGGCCAGGAGCCTAGCGGGGGTTGGTCTGGCTGCCGCGAGGGGCTGTGGGGGTCGGCTTTCCGCCCGTCTTGCCGCCAGAGGGCTGCGGTTCGCAGCGGGCAAAGACCATGCGACCGGAGGGAGTCTGGAGAGCCCCGGTCACCACCACCGGCAGGCGTTCGCCGATGCGACCGCTGGCGTCTTCCACCACCACCATGGTGCCGTCTTCCAGGTAGCCCACCCCCTGGGCCGCCTCCTTGCCCTCGCGCACGATCTTCAGCTGCAGGCCGTCGCCGGGCTGCACCTCGGGACGCAGGGCGATCACCAGCTCGCTGAGGTTGAGCACCCGCAGCTGCTTCACCTGGGCCACCTGGGCCAGGTTGTAGTCGGCGGTCAACAGAGTGCCGCCGGTGTCTGCGGTGAGGGCGAGCAGCTTGTCGTCGGCGCCGGCGCCCTCGTAGCGGGTGCTGTTCACCACCAGCCGCCGGCCGTAGTCGGTGCGCAGTTCGGTGAGCAGCTTGAGGCCGCGGCGCCCCTTGCCGCGCTTCTCGGCATTGCCGGAGTCGGCCAGGGCCTGGAGCTCGTCGATCACGGCCTGGGCCACGATCACCTGGCCTTCCAGCAGCCCCGAATCCAGCAGGCCACGGATGCGGCCGTCAATGATCACACTGGTGTCGAGAATCTTGGCCGTGGCGGGCTGCAACACGCCATCGGCCACCAGCATCGCTTCGGTGCTGGACGGATTGAACAGGCGCAACAGGGTGCGGCCATGCACCTCGGCCAGGTTGTAGCCGGACACACCGAAGAACACGTTGCTGAGCACTGCCGCCAATGGCTTCACCAGCACCACTTCCCACGGCAGGGGCAGCAGCAGAATCGGAGCCAATAACAGGTTGGCCACCAGCAGACCGAGGATGAGCCCCACCGCCCGGCTGACCAGCAGATCGGTGGGCATGCTGCGCACCTGGGCCATCAGGCGGCGGCGCAGCTGGCCGAAGAAGATACCGGCGATCAGCCCGAAGAAGGCGCCGAAGCCCCCCATCACCCAGCGCAGACCTTCCAGGTTGGTGACCTGCAGCAGCAGCGGTTCGGGCAGCAGATCAACGCCCAGCCAGCCGGTGGCGGCGCCGGAGATCAGGAACAGGATCAGGATGAGGGTGTCCAGCATCCGCCCGGTGGGGCTCAATGTGCAGGTGCGGGCAGCATGCCGGATCCCCGCCTGTTTGGCTGCGCCAGGTAACCGCCCATGACGGCCCCATGGCCATGGCCACCGCGCAGTGCCTATCTGCACATTCCCTTCTGCCATCGCCGTTGCTTCTACTGCGACTTCCCGGTGGTACCCCTGGGGGATCGGGCCGATGGCAGCCGCTCACCCTCGATTCCCGCCTATCTGGCCCTGCTGGAGGCGGAGATCGCCGCGTCGCCCCCGGGGCCATCCCTCTCCACCGTGTACCTGGGCGGCGGCACACCGTCGCTGCTGACGCCGGAGCAGGTGGAGGGGCTGCTGGCGTCGCTGCAGAGGCGCTATGGGCTGGCGGCAGGCGCCGAACTCAGCCTGGAGCTCGATCCGGCCAGTTTCGATCAGACGCGGCTGGAGGGCTATTTGTCGGCCGGCATCAACCGGGTCAGCCTGGGGGGCCAGAGCTTCGACGACACCGTGCTGGCGGGCCTGGGGCGGCGGCACCGCCGTTCTGATCTGCTGGAGGCCTGCGGCTGGCTGGCCGCCGCCCGACGACGCGGCAGCCTGCGCAGCTGGAGCCTGGATCTGATCCAGGGTCTGCCCCTGATGCTGGCGGCCCCAGAGGCCTCAGAGACCGCTGCTGGGGCCGCTGAGGCGGTGCAACGCCACTGGCGGGCCCAGTTGGAGGCGGCGGTGGCCCAGGAGCCTCCCCACCTGTCGATTTATGACCTGATCGTGGAGCCGGGCACGGTGTTCGCCCGTCGCCTGGAGCAGGGGAATCTGGATCTGCCGGACGGGGATCTTGGTGCGGATCTGATGGAGCTCACCTGGGAGCGGCTTCAGGCTGCCGGCTACGGCCATTACGAGATCTCCAACTACGCCCGACCTGGCCATGCCTCGCGCCACAACCGCGTCTACTGGAGCGGAGGCGGCTGGTGGGGCTTTGGCATGGGGGCCACCAGCGCTCCCGATGGCGCGCGGCTGGCCCGCCCTCGCACCCGCGAGGCTTATGCCACCTGGCTGGCCGCGGCAGCCGATCCGAACAACGCCGATGCCGCAGGGGCCAGCCAGAGCATGGGGATGCCGCTGGATGAGCGCCTGCTGGTGGGGTTACGGCGGCGGGAGGGGGTGAATCTGGCCGCACTGGCCCGCTCCCATGGGCTGGCGGCAGCTGATCTGATCGCGTTGCAAGAGCGACTGCAGTCCTTCCTGGAGGGCGGGCAGCTGCTGATCGAGGGCCCCCGCTGGCGCCTGAGCGATCCCAAGGGGCTTGCCCTCAGCAATGCGGTGCTGCGGGAGCTGCTGGACTGGTATCAGGGGTGGGAGGAGCGGCAGGCGAAGCGTTCAGCCCCGCGACCCAGCCCCGAAGAGCTTCCACACTGAGGCCGCGGCCATCGATCAGCGGCGGGCTGAAGGGTGGCTGGCGGTGGGTCAGACCAAGCAGATCGGCGGTGACCCGCACCTGGCCATCGCAGCCATCGCCGGCGCCGATGCCGATCACCGGCAGCAGCAGCTGCCGACTGAGTTCCGTGGCCAGATCCGATGGCACATGTTCCAGCACCAGGGCAAAGCAGCCGACCTCCTGCAGCTGCCTGGCACGCCGCTTCAGCTGCTCCTGGCTGGCTGGATCGTTTGCCTGCTGGCGATAGCCCAGCTGGTGCACGGCCTGGGGGGTGAGCCCGAGATGCCCCATCACCGGGATACCATGACGCACCAACCGGTCCATCACGGCCAGGGTCTCCGGTTCGGCCCCCTCCAGCTTCACAGCGGCGGCCGGACTGTCCTTCAGCACCCGGCCGGCCGCCGCCATCGCCTGATCGGGACCGCACTGATAGCTGAGAAATGGCAGATCGCAGATCAGCAGCGGCTGATGGGCCGGCGGCCGCCGCAGACCCCGCCCCACCGCCCGGCAGTGGTGCAGCATCTCCTCCAGCGTCACCGGCAGGGTGGTGGGATGCCCCAGCACCACCATGGCCAGGGAGTCGCCGACCAGCACGGCATCGGCCCCCGCCTCCTCAACCATGGCCGCGGAGAGGGCATCCCAGGCGGTGAGGATGGCGATCGGCAGGCCGGCTTGCTTGCGGCTCAGCAGATCACCGGGGCGCAGGGGCACGGCGGAACGGCAGCGAAGGGCCCATTGCTAGCATTGCCTCGACTCGGACCCACGCGGCCCTGACGCCTAAATCTGGTCAGGACCGGAAGGGAGCAGCCACACGGGATGCTCAGAGCAGGCGTGGACTCCGGGTCACCCATTCGATTGCAACAGTCCTCCGGATAAGTCATCGGAGGGGAAACAGGAGAGTGAAGTCCGGCAACTTTTGGAGCGAGAGACTCCTCCAGCCGGAGTGATGATCCCTTCACTCAGTACCTGGCCTCTCAGACATTGCTCCGCTCAAGCGGTAGCAACCAGGAAACCAGGGAGGTTCCTGACAGCTGCCTGTTGAACAACTGCTGTCTGGACTGGAAGAGAACTCGTCTCAACCACTGGTTCAAGCGGATATCTAGGTTGTGAAAATTCTTCCCTGATCGCCTTCTGGCAGCAGGAACTCAGTCGGCGCGAGTCTGGCGCTTGAGCAGGAAAGCGGGGATATTGGCGCCTTGGTCTGAACTGTCGGCATTGAGAGTCTCGGCAGGGGTGAACTGGGTCACCGCCGGGCGCTCCACGCGGTAGGGACCGCCACTGTCGAAGCCTGTGGCGATCACGGTCACGTGAATCTCGCCCTCCATGGCTTCGTCCACCACGGCGCCGACGATGATGTTGGCATCAGGGTCGACCACGTCGTAAATCACCTCAGAGGCGGTGGTCATGTCCTCGAGGGTCATGTCCCGACCCCCACTGATGTTGATCACACAGCCGCGGGCTCCGTCGATGCGGGCCGCCTCCAGCAGGGGGCTGCTCATGGCGGCCTGGGCGGCTTCGATGGCGCGGGAGCGACCCGACCCCACACCAATGCCCAGCAGAGCAGTGCCGGCCTCGGACATGACCGAGCGCACGTCGGCGAAATCGACGTTGACCAGGCCAGGGCGGGTGATGATGTCACTGATGCCTTTGACGCCCATCCGGAGCACGTCGTCGGCGGCGCGGAAGGCCTCCTGCAGAGGAGCCCCGGCGATGGCTTCGCGCAGCCGGTCGTTGGGGATCACGATCAGGGTGTCCACATGTTCGGCCAGGCGGGCGATGCCCTCCTCCGCCTGACGCATGCGCTTGCGACCCTCGAAACTGAAGGGCTTGGTGACGATGCCCACCGTGAGGGCTCCGCATTCCTTGGCCACCTCGGCCAGGATCGGCGCCGCCCCGGTGCCGGTGCCGCCGCCCATGCCAGCGGCGATGAAGATCAGGTCCGAACCCTGAAGCGACTCCAGCAGCTCATTGCGCGACTCCTCGGCGGCCTTCTGGCCGATCACAGGATTGCCGCCTGCTCCAAGGCCGCGGGTGAGTTTCTGGCCAAGCTGCACCCGTTGCTGAGCCGCAGATTGAAGCAGCGCCTGGGCGTCGGTATTGAGAACCCGGTAGCCGACCCCTTGGAGGTCTGAGGCAATCATGCGGTTGACGGCATTGCTTCCGCCTCCACCCACACCGATCACCTCAATGCGGGCGGACTGACTGGGGACGATGCCGTTGCTGCTCACGAGTGTCTGTCTCAAGTCGGCGTCGACCTGTAGTCCAGCATGGCCGGAATGGGCCGGCAGGTGCAACTGTCGGTCCTGGTCATGCTGCATCGGAGGGCATGTGCCGTTGGTCTGCGGCTGCATTATGTCGGCGGAAGGCGTCCAGCACCGAATCGAGGTGAACAGATTCCTGTTGAAACCCTGAAATGACAAGGCCCTGTGTGGGTGTGCTGGCCAAAACCAGCCCGGGAAACCGCCGTAGGCCTCTCACTGGGCACCGATCGGTACCGGCGCCGGTGCCCCCGGAGCATTGGCGGCCGACGCACCACGGGCTGGAGCCGGCAGGCCCAGTTCCGGTTGGTTCGGATCGCTCAGATCAATCGATTGCACCCGTCGGCCCTTCACCTGGGCCGGCAGCTCCTCTTTCAGGTGGCGCAGCACCGCCAGGCGGCGCTCCAACTGTCCGTCCATCGGACCCAGGCGGATGCGGCCAAGACTGGCCGTATCCAGCCAGAGGGAGCCATCCGGCTCGAAACGGATCTGGCGCAGATCTGGCCCAATCGCCTGGCGATTCTCCAGCAGCTGCGTCAGGGAGCCACGATGGCGTTCGTTCCATCCCACCACCTTGAGGCCCATCACCTCGGCCGACGGGACGCCGATCTTCTGGCGGGCACTCATCCAGTTCCCAAGACGATCCACGTAACCCTGCTCCAGGCCCTTGGGCGTGCGGCGTTCGGCCCGGGCGACGGCCTGGCGATCCACCAGGTTGATGCGGAGTCGTGGCGGCAGCATCAGGCGACTCACCTGCACCTTCTCCACCGGCAGGGCCGCCGCAAGCCTCTCCATCAGGGCGTGGGGATGGACCGCCAGCAACGGCTGTGGGAAGCGCAGGCCGGCGGCCTGGATGGCCTGCTCGCGGCTCACCTGACGGCTGCCCAGTACCTCCACCTGATCAGGCCGGGTGAGGGTCCAGCCCTGGCGCAACAGGACGTAGCCCAGGCCGGCGGTGAGGCCGCTGAGCACCAACAGGCGCCAGGTGTTCCGGAGGCGTTCTTGGCGACGCTGGCGCCGCAGCTCACGCCGCCGTTCCACCCCCGGTTGCAGGGAGCCTGCCTTCACAGGTCGCAACGGGAGCGCGCCATCAGTTCATCCATCCAGCGGCGGGCCCGATCGGCATCGGAGAAGGGCAGATCCATCTGCCGGCCATCGCCCACCAGCCGCAGCCGGCAACTGCCATGGCTCTCATCGGTGAGCGGCGCTTCACCGGAATGGAGCGACAGCAGCTCCACCAGTTCGAGCTGCTTGATCGGGAAGGCATCCGCCTGCTTGAGGGTGCCGGCTTCAAAACGGCTCCAGCTCAGCACCCCCTCTTTGAGCCGTGCGGCACCACAGCCATCCAGCTTGGCCAGTTCCGAACCGGCGGCCCAGGTGCGGAAGAGGTGCTGGCGACGCCGCTCCAGCCAGCCAAGGGCCGGCAGGAGAATGAAGATCAGCAGCAGGGGAAGCCAGAGCAGGCCGTGCGTCATGGGGTTGGGTCTCCAGCTGCCGATGCCATAGCCCATTCTCTCGCGCCCTGCACCAGCTGATGCAACAACTCCTCAAGCGGTAAGCCGCTGGCCTGCCACAGCATCGGGTACATGCTCTGGGAGGTGAAGCCCGGCAGGGTGTTGATCTCATTGAGCAGCAGCTCAGCACCAGCCTCGTCGTAGAAAAAATCCACCCGGGCCAGGCCTGTGGCCCCAACGGCGCGGCAGGCGGCGATGGCGAGGTTGCGGATCCGCTCACTCACCTCGGGTGCCAACTCGGCTGGGATCACAGTGTGGCTGAGACCTTCGCTGTATTTGGCGGTGTAGTCGTACCAGTCGGCATCAAAGCGGATCTCGCCCACGACCGATGCCTGCAACGGCCTGGCTCCACCCCCCAGCACGGCACATTCCAGTTCCCTGGCCACCACGCCCTGCTCCACCACGAGCCGGTGATCCAGGGCGGCGGCCTGGCGCAGGCCCTCGATCAGGCTTGGCCTGTCGACCGCCTTGCTGATTCCCACCGAGGAGCCCATGTTGGCGGGCTTGACGAAGCAGGGATAGCCGAGCTGCTGCTCCAGGCGGGTCCAGAGGGCCTCGGAGTTCTCAGCGAGTTCGGCGGCATCGACGCAGGCGTAGGGCACCTGGGGCAGGGCGGCGGCGGCAAAGGCGGCCTTCATCGCCTGTTTGTCCATGCCCACGGCGGAACCCAGCACGCCGGAGCCCACGAAGGGAACGCCCATCAGGGTGAATAGGCCCTGGATGGTGCCGTCCTCCCCATTCGGGCCATGCAACACGGGGATCCACACCTCCACCTCCAGAGCACCCGGTGGAAAGCCCTGGAAGCCTGGGCGGGAGGGCGCCTGGGGCAGGTCGCCGGGTTCGGCAGGTGTTCCCTTGGCCAGCACGGCTTCGGCCACGTCCGGCGGCCACCAGCGGCCCTGGGGATCGATGTAAAAGCAGCTGAGCCGATAGCGCTCGGCGTTGGCACCGCGGCGCAGAGCCGACACCACGGTGTTGGCGGAGCGGATCGACACGGCGTGCTCACCGGAGGCCCCCCCGAACACCAGGCCGAGGTGGGTGGGCGCGACGACCATCGAGGCAGAGAAGAGGGGCCAAAGGTATCAGCGATCGCTTCAGAGCACGGCGCCGCTGAGTGAAAAGGCACGCACCTGATCGATCCGCACCGAGACCAGATCACCAGGAGCGATCACGCTGCCATCAGGCCGGCTGGACGGGAAGAACGTCAGCCGGTTGGTGCGGGTGCGCCCCATCATCTGAGCCGGATCCCTGGGATTGGAGCCCTCCACCAGGATCTCTTCGCAGCGGCCGGCGTAGCGCGCACTCCGCTGTTTCGCCTGGGTCTCGACCAGGGCGTTGAGCTCCTGCAGGCGCTCCACCTTGACTGCTTCGCTCAGCTGGTCCGGCCAGGCGGCGGCGGGGGTGTTGGGTCGGGGGGAATAGGCGGCGGTGTTGACCGCATCGAAGCCCACCTCCTCCACCAGATCGAGGGTGCGCCGGTACTGGGCATCGGTCTCACCGGGGAAACCCACGATCACATCGGCGCTGATCGCGGCATCGGGCATGCGCTCCCGGATCCGGTCGAGGATGCGCCGGTAGCGCTCCACCGTGTAGCCGCGGGCCATGGCCCGCAGGACGTCGTTGTCGCCGCTCTGAAAGGGGATGTGGAAGTGTTCGCACACCTTCTCCAGGTCGGCGCAGGTGTCGATCAGGCGGTCGGTGAAATAGCGGGGATGGCTGGTGGCGAAGCGAATCCGCTCAAGGCCCCGCACGTCGTGCACGAAGCGGAGCAGATCCGTGAGGGTGTGCTGACGGCGCCCCTCGGGGGTGATGCCGGGCAGATCGCGGCCATAGGCGTCGATGTTCTGGCCCAGCAGCGTCACTTCCCGGTAACCCCGCGCCGCCAGCCCTTCCATCTCCAGGCGGATCGCCTCGGGGCGGCGCGACTGCTCAACGCCCCGAACCGAAGGCACCACGCAGTAGGTGCAGCGCTCGTTGCAGCCATAGATCACGTTCACCCAGGCGCAGACCGCACTGTCCCGCCGGGCCGTGGTGATGTCCTCCAGGATGTGGTGATCGCCGGTGGCCACCACCTGCTGGCCGCTCTCCACCTGGCTCAGCAGGGTGTCGAGCCGGTTGGCGTGCTGCGGACCCATCACCAGATCCAGTTCCGGCACCCGGCGCAGCAGCGCTTCCCCCTCCTGCTGGGCGACGCAGCCCGCCACCACCAGGGTGAGATGGGGGTTGGCGCGTTTGCGCTGGGCCTGACGGCCCAGGTAGCTGTAGACCTTCTGCTCGGCGTTGTCGCGAATCGTGCAGGTGTTGTAGAGCACCAGATCGGCCGTGTGTTCATCACGGCCGGGGGCGTAGCCCATCGCTTCGAGGATCCCTGCCATCCGCTCGGAATCCGCCTTGTTCATCTGGCAGCCAAAGGTGGTGATCCAGTAGCTGCCGCGTTGCTGTGGCTTTGCCGGATCCAGCACAGGAGCAGAGAGCGGCTCTGCGGGGACGGGGTGTTGGGGGCGGGAGGGGGCCTGCATGACGCCAGTTTCGGACATCAACCGCCGTGGGGCTCTGGAAGGCTCAGCGCTGCTCCAGCAGCGAGAGCTGCTGGTTGGCACGCTGGAGCTTCAGGGCTAGATCCCCGTGCAGGGCCAGCAGGATCTCGATCACCAAATCCGGCCGCTCCTCATGCAACCGGTCAAAGGCCTCGCGCTGGAGCACCAGGCAGCTGCCATCTTCCTCGGCCACCATGTCCGCGGTGCGGGGTGTGCCATTGAGAAAGGCAATCTCCCCCACACTCACGCCGGTGCTGAATGTGGCAAAACGGATGCGTTTACCGGGTTGGAGTTCTTCACCGGCACTGAAGCAACCCGCCTCGATCAGGAACAGCTCCTGGCCGGCATCACCACGGCGGAACACCAGCTCACCCTTGGTGAAGGATCGCCGTTCCAGCAATGGTTCCAGGACCGCCCGACTGGCCTCCGGCAAAACCTCGAGCAGGTGGATCGTGTTGGACTCCAGGGCGTTTGGCGCGTCTTCCAGCCGCAGCTTCTCAAGGAGCAGGTTTTCCGCTGTTTCCAGGGCCGTGTCGAGGCTCGTGAACCAGTCGGGGGGAAGGGTGTCTGACTCCCCTGGCCAGAAACCCTCGAGATGCTCGCCCCGGCAGAGCAGGCAGCGGATGCCGCGCTGGGCCAGCAGCTCCAGTTGGTTCAGCACCAGGCCGGCGCTGATCGACGGCAGGCCCACCACCTGGGCCAGATCCATCACCACAAACGACTCGGAGATGACACTGGCCTCCAGGTGAGACAACAGTTCCTCCACCGCGGCGAAATCGAGCACCCCCTGCACCTGCAGCACCCGGATGCGCTCCCCATGACGATCGAGATGGCCGAATTCGGCGGCGCTCCGCCATCGGCGCGAGTAGCGGTTCTTGCCGGTGGCCGAGGAGCGGATCGTGGTGCCGCTGCGGGCGGGTTGGTCGAACAGATGGAGTTCCAGCCGATGGGAGAGCTCCTCACACACGGCGATGCCGCGGCTGGAGTTGCCGAAGGAATCGAGGGGCGGCGAGTAGACGGCCAGGCCCACCCGTCCGGGCACCACCGCCATCACACCGCCGCCCACACCACTTTTGGCCGGCATGCCCACGTTGTACAGCCACTGGCCGGTGTAGTCGTACATGCCGCAGCTGCCCATCACCGCCAGCACATTGGTGGTGATCGCCGGGTCCAGGGTGACCACACCGGTGCGTGGGTTGCGGCCCTGGCAGGCCAGGGTGGCCGCCATCACCGCCAGGTCCTGGCAGGTGACCTTCACCGCGCACTGGCGGAAATAGAGCTGCAGGCCGGGCTCCGGCGAGGCATTGATCACATCGAAGTTGCGCAGCAGATGGCCGATGGCCCGGTTGCGGTGCCCCGTGTCCCGCTCGGAACGGAATACCGCCTCATCCACCTCCAGGCGATGGCCGGCCATGTCCGAAAGGAAATCGAGCAGCATCGATTCGGCCCGCTCCGGATCGTGGGCCCAGATCTGGGCCGTGGTGGCAATGGCGCCGGCATTGATCATCGGGTTGCGGGGAATTCCGCTGACCGGATGGAGGCTGATGGCGTTGAAGGCGTCGCCGGAGGGCTCCACGCCCACCTTCGTCTGCATGTGATCGGCCGAGAGCAATTTCAGGGCCAGGCCGTAGGCGAACGGCTTCGAGATCGACTGGATCGTGAACAGTTTGCGGGTCTGTCCCACCTCGTAGACCCGGCCATCGGTGGTGGCGATCACGATGCCGAAGTCATCGGGATCAGCCTTGGCCAGCTCCGGGATGTAGTCAGCTGGAGCGCCGTCACGCAGGTTCAGGAAGCGGGCGTGTACCTCCTCCAGGATTTGCTGAATAGCCGAGGCGGTCGCATCGCTATGGGGCATGGAGTGAACAGGGCCGCAAAGGTGCGGATCGCAGGGGTCTGGATTGCCGTGATCTGAGGCCACCTCGGCCCGCGAATCTGTGCTTCCTGTTACCGATGTGGTGCCTCGTCGGTGATTGTGTCAGCGTGACTCCAATCTGACTGTCCTGACGGGCTGTTGGCTGGCATGCGCTGCCTGTTACACCGCTTCACCCTCACCAAGGCGGTGCCGCTGGCGATCAGCCGCGGCACTACGGCGGCGGTGCAGCACCTGCTGCTGGAGATCGAACATGAGGGCGTGATCGGTCGTGGGGAGACCGGCGGGTTCGACACCGGCCACCGCTGTTTCGAGACCGAGACACTGGCGGTAGAACTCGCGGCGTTCCTGCCCCGGATCGAGCCTCTGGCCCCCCAGCCGATGCAGGCCTTGCAGCCCCTGCTGGCAGACCTCTCACCGCCGGCGCGCTGCGCCGTCGACCTGGCCCTTTGGGATTGGTGGGGGCAGCGGCTGGGCCAGCCCCTCTGGCGCCTCTGGGGTCTGGACCGCCAGGCCGGCGAGCCCACCAGCGTGACCCTTGGCCTGGGAACGGTGGCGGCGGTGCTGGCACGGCTGGAGCGCTGGTGGGAGGCGATGCCGGCCAGCCGCATCAAGCTCAAGCTCGGCAGCCCCGATGGGCCGGATCACGACCGGCAGCTGGTGGAGGCGGTGGCAGTGGCCCTGGAGCGCCGCCGCCAGGTCACGGGGCAGCCCTGTGAGCTGCAGGTGGATGCCAACGGTGGCTGGGGCCTCGAAACGGCCCGGTCGCTGCTGCCCTGGCTGGAGCACCAGGGCGTGGTGCTGGTGGAGCAGCCCCTGGGGCCGCTCAGCGATCCGGAGGCGGACACGGCTGGCTTCGCCGCCCTGGAGCTCGACTGTCCGATGGCGCTGGTGGCCGATGAGAGCTGCTGGAATGTGGAGGATCTGCTGCGGCTGGCCCCCTACGTGGACGGCATCAACATCAAGCTGCTCAAGAGTGGTGGTCTGAGCGAGGCCCTGCTGATGGCCCGCACAGCCGAGCGGCTTGGACTGGGGGTGATGCTCGGCTGCTATTCCGATGCGGCCCTGCTCAACGGCGCCGCGTCCCAGCTGCTGCCACTGGTGCGCTGGCCCGATCTGGACAGCCACCTCAACCTTGTCGACGATCCCTTCCTGGGGCCAGAGCTTGATGGAGACCAGCTGCGGCCGTCCGATCGCCCGGGGATTGGGGTGGACGGAGGGCTTGCCGAAACCTCGCTAGGGGACCTGCCGTGCTGACGGACGACGCACCGATCGTGCTGCTGCAGCACGGCGGGCTCACGGATCTGGGCGGCAAGACCGGCCTGGCGATGCTGCGCTACCGCCATGGGCCGATCGTGGCGGTGATTGACCCGGAGAACGCCGGTCGCCGCGTTCAGGAGCTGACAGGAATCCCCCGGGATCTGCCGGTTCTGGCCAGCCTCCGTGAGGCGTTGCCGCTCGGACCTCGCGTGGCGGTGGTGGGTCTGGCCCCCGCCGGCGGCAAGTTGCCGCCGGCACTCTGGGGGGATGTGGCCGCGGCCCTGGAGGCGGGCCTGTGCGTGGCCAGTGGCCTGCACAGTCGCCTTGGCGACGATCCGGAGCTGGCGGCGCGGCTGCAGCCCGGCCAGTGGATCTGGGATCTGCGGCAGGAGCCACCCGGCCTGGTGGTGGGATCGGCCCGGGCGGCGACCCTGCCCTGCCGGCGGGTGCTGGCGGTGGGCAGTGACATGGCGGTCGGGAAGATGAGTGCCTGCCTGGAGCTGGTCGCCGCCGCAGGTAGGAGGAGTCTGCCGGCCCGGTTCGTGGGCACCGGTCAGGCCGGCATCCTGATCAGCGGCCGTGGCATTCCCCTTGATGCGGTGCGGGTGGACTACGCCGCCGGGGCGGTGGAGCAGGCCGTGCTGACAGCGGCGGATGGCCTGGACAGCCAGGGACTGCTTGTTGTGGAAGGGCAGGGATCCCTCTGCCACCCCGGCTCCACCGCCACCCTGCCCCTGCTGCGTGGCAGCCAGCCCACGGCCTTGCTGCTGGTGCATCGGGCCGGCCAGACCACGATCCAGCGCCACCCCAGCATTGCCCTGCCCGCGCTGGCCGAGCTGATCGCCACCCTGGAAGCGGTGGCTGCCCTGGGACGTCCGGGGCTCACACCCCCGCCTCGGGTGGCGGCGATTGCTCTGAACACCGCCCATCTCAGCGCCGATCAGGCCGCTGCGGCCATGGTGGCCGTGGAGCAGGAGACCGGGCTGGTCTGCGCTGATCCGGTGCGGGATTGGCCGGGTGCCGATCGGCTCCTGGATGTCCTGGGGGGCCAGCATCAGGAGACAGAGGCTTCCTGATCAGGACTTCGGGGCTGGTCCAACCGGCCCATGCACGATGCGTCTCAGACACGCTCCATGGCACAGGAATCGCCTGGTCCACCGAAGCCGGAGACGGAAAGCGAAACGACAAGGCACCCCTGCAGCGCTTGCGACTCGATCACGCTTCAGAGCAAAAAACCGGTGGACAAGCCACCGGTCTGAAAGAGGGCGAGCGAGGGGACTCGAACCCCCGAATAGCGGCGCCACAAGCCGCTGCCTTAACCACTTGGCGACGCCCGCCGTGGGTAGGCAGAACTTACATCAGCACAGGCTGCACCACAGCGCATGACCACCCTGCCGGGATGGCGTGCCGGCAGGGTGCCCTGGGACGAGTCAACCCATCGCCCGGCTCGGGCTCTAGCGTCCATGCCGATCCAATGCAGGTTTAGACCGCGTGGCTGCCGGTCGCTTCCCCTCCCCTGACCCACCCCCTGCCGGAGACGGTCTGGTCGCGAGACCCTTCCGCCTGGTCACGCCCTTGCTGGCCCTGTCCCTGCTGCTGAGCAGCTGTGCCCTGGCAGGGGTTGGGGTGAGTGAGGCTGGCCGGCAGCGTTGCCGCAACCTGGCCGCTGCTTCGGGACCTCCCCTGCTGGGGCCCTGGCGCGAGCTGCGCTGCCTGCCCGGTGTGGACAAGCGCCTGGCCTCAGAGGCAGCCCAGGAACGGCGGCGACGGGAGCAGGCTCAGCAACGGCTGCAGGCCGATCTGGCCCGCTGCCGTCAGCAGCGCCAGCCCATGCTCGCCTTGGTGACGGAGCTGCGCCGCACCCGGCAGACCCTCGCCGATCAGCGCCTGGAGGCTTACACCCCCGCACCACGACCACAGCCCCCTGATGAGGAGCTTGAGGCTCGCTATCGGCCTGAAGACCAGGAACTCGATCGGGAGCGTTACGAGGCGGCTCTCGCGGCCTGGAGGGAGGCGGAGTCGCAGCGGCGGCGACGCTGGGAGGCTCGCCACCGGGCGCGGCGGATGGTGCTGGAAGCCCAGCAGCAGCAACAGCTGGCCGAGCTGCGCCGCCGCAATCCCGCTCTCCTGAAAGGCGATGCGCTCCAGGAGCAGGCCGTTTCCCGCTACAGCCAGTGCCGAGCTCAGGACTTTCTCAAGGCCGATGCACCACCGGTTCCAGCCGGAGCCGCAGCGCCGGTCCCTCCCCAGAGCTGAACTTTGCGAACCTGTGCACCCGCGTCATCACCTCGCTTGCCCTCCCGATCGCTGACACCCTGGCTCGTGGGCCTGCCCGTGGTGCTCCTGGGGGTCGCTGGCCTGGCGGCCACCAACCCCGGCCCCGACGAGTTCGAACGGTTTGCCGGCGATCGGCTGGCGGCGATGGCTTCCGAAGAGCTCTGCAGCGAGAAGGGATTGCCGCTGATGATCCGACTGGTGATCAGTGATTGCCATGGCCTGGTCAGGGCCCAGCACGGAGTGCTCGGCCAGCTGGCCCGCAGCCAGAGTCGCCGCATCGATTTCGGAGTGGGCAGTCTCTACAGCACCGAGATCGGTGGCCAGCAGCTCCTGCCCAACTGGCGGCTGCCCCACTACACCGTCTCGACCCTGGCCATGGCTGGACACTTCTGGGTGCTTGAGGCCGGTGAAGAACGCCGCCCAGACCCGAAGGGTCAGGAGAAGGAGGCCAGGCGTTGAATCCCGAAGCCGGCCCTGACCAGACAGCCCCACCTAGCGCCCTGGACCTGCAGCTGCCGCGCCAGCTTCTCGATCCGGGCCTGACGGGCCTGCCCGCAGCGGATGCCGATGGACTGGTGGCCGTCCGTCTGCGTTGTGTCGATGGGCGTATCGCGGCCATCGAGGCCTGGCCAGGCTGCCCCCACCACGGGCTCGATCCCGCCGCCCTGCCCCTGGCCCTCACACCCCTGGTGGAACCCCACGCCCACCTCGATAAAGCCTTCAGTTGGGCGCGCCATGCCAACCGGTCCGGGACGATCGCCGGTGCCATGGCAGCCAATCGCAACGAGGCCAACGAACGCACCCAGGAGCAGATTCACGGGCGGGGCGAACGGGCCCTGGAGCGGGGCTGGCGGCAGGGCCTGCGGGCGATGCGCAGCCACATCGACAGCCTCGGTGCCTGGTGGGAGCCCAGCTGGCAGGCCCTGGAGGCGCTTCGCCTCCGCTGGGCCGATCGGCTGGAGCTGGAGCTGGTGGCCCTGGTGCCCCTGGCTCACTGGGGCACTCCGGCTGGCGAGGCCCTGGCGGCAAGGGTCGCAGCGACGGGTGGACTGCTCGGTGGTGTGCTCGGCCCGCCCTATCGCCCCAGCCGCGACGACCAGCGGGCCCTGGAGGCTTTGCTGAGGCTGGCGGAGCGCCACGGCTGCGGCATCGATCTGCACATCGACGAAAGCGACCAGGGTCAGGCCCGCGGCGTGCGGATGCTGCTCCAGGCACTGCGCCACCAGCCCTGTTCCGTGCCGATCACCTGCAGCCACGCCAGCAGCCTGGCGCTGCTGCCGGAACGGCAACTGAGGCCCCTGCTCGATCAGCTCGCCGCCGCTGGTGTGGCCGTGGTGGCCTTGCCGGGCACCAACCACTGGTTGCTGGATCGCAGGCCGGGCTGCACACCGCGGCTGCGGCCCCAGGCGCCGGTGCGCCAACTGCAGGCCGCCGGGGTGCTGGTGGCCATCGGCGGCGACAACGTGCAGGATCCCTGGTTCCCCGGCGGCGATTTCGATCCGATCGAGGTGCTGCGCTTCAGCGTGGCCGCCAGCCATCAGGCCCCCTGGCTGCGCCAGGGGCTGGCTCCTTTCAGCACCGAAGCGGCGCGGCTGCTGCGCCTCCCCTGGGACGGGGTGCTGCGCCAGGGGGGGCCGGCGGACCTGGTCGTGCTGGCGGCCTGCTCCTGGAGCGAGGTGCTGGCACGCTCACCGCAGCGACGGGTGCTGCGAGGCGGTCACTGGTTGCCACCACCGCTGTCGCAGCAGCCGGCGGCCGTTCTGGCCAGTGTGGGGGGCATGACCGCCCATCCCAGCCCCTGAGCTGATCACCTCCCTGCATGCCCTCGACAGACTCGCCGCAACCCAGCGCCCAGGCTCCTAGCCCAGCCGCCCACAGCATCTACGACGCCGCGGCCCTGCTGGCGGCAGCGGGACACTGTTCCGTCGACACAGTGCGTGCCCTCGCCGAAGACCTGGCGCGGCATCACCCCGATCTGCCGCTGGTGGGCCCCCTGCCATCGGCCAGCGGTGATCAGGGGCCGCAGCAGGCGGACCAGACGGCTGCCATGGCCCGTGAGCTCCGGCGGCGCTCCAGCGACTATCACGACTACTCGCCGGTGCTGGTTCCGCTGCTCCAGAACCACAGCGCCCAGCTGGCGGTCAGCGCTAACTCCACCGATCAGGTGATGGTGGTGGCGGCAGCCTGTGCCCGCCATGCCGTGCCACTGACGCTGCGGGGTGCCGGCACCGGGAATTACGGCCAGTGCGTCCCCCTGGCTGGTGGGGTGGTGCTCGATCTCTCCGGCCTGAACCGCTTGCGACGGGTCGATCCCCACAGCGGGGTGATCACGGCGGAGGCCGGTTGCCTGCTGGCCCCCCTGGATCAGCAGCTGGCCGGCCATGGGCGGGCGCTGCGCCTGGCGCCCAGTACCTACCGCACCTCCAGCCTGGGTGGTTTCATCGCCGGTGGCTCCGGTGGTATCGGATCGCTGCGCTGGGGCTTTCTGCGGGATCCAGGCCATCTGCTCGGGCTCGAGATCGTGACCCTGGAGCCGGAACCGCGGCTGCTGCAGCTGGATGCGGAGGCCAGCCGCCCGCTCAACCACGCGTACGGCACCAATGGCATCCTCACCGCCCTGACCCTGGCGACCACCGAAGCGGTGGCGTGGCAGGAGCTGGTGGTGGGGTTCTCCCACTGGCAGGACGCCCTGGCCGTGGCCCAGGAGTTGCCAACCACGGCGCTGCTGCTCAATGCCCTCTGCCTGCTGGAGGCACCGATCGCCGAACGCTCCCCCTGGCCGCAGGGGTGTCCGTCGCCGCAGGCGGGAGAGCATCGGCTGCTGCTGCTGGCCGCCCCCGACAGCCTTGATCTGCTGCCGCACTGGCTGGCCCAGCGAGGTGGCAGTGTCTGCTGGCAGGCGCCCCAGGGTCAGAGCCGTGGACTGCCCCTGCGGGAGCTCACCTGGAACCACACCACCCTGCACTGGCGGGCCCATACCCCTGGCTGGACCTACCTGCAGATGCTCCTGCCCCAGCCGGAGGGGCCAGCGCTGGAGGCCTTGCGAGACAGCTGGGGCGGCGATGTGCTCTGGCACCTGGAGGCCGTGCGGCAGTCCGGCGCGGCGCGGCTGGCAGGGCTGCCGCTGCTGCGCTGGCACGACAACGAACGGCTGCAAGCCCTGATGGACCATTGCCGCAGCCTTGGAGCGCTGATCTTCAATCCGCACGTGATCAGCGTCGAGGATGGCGGCCTTGGCGTGGTCGATACCGATCAGGTGGCGGCCAAGGCCCTCTACGACCCTGCCGGCCTGCTCAATCCCGGCAAGCTGCGCGGCTGGTATCTGGATGCGGCCCGATCAACGGGCGCCTCCAACGCCGCCTGATCATGAAAGCGCTGACCGGTCAGTCGTTAGGGGTTCAGCCGCAGTCCAGGCTGAGGCGGGTGTCGACCCCAGTGATCGGGTTGGTGCCCTCGGCGCTGCGGCAGAGCTGTTTCTGATCAGAGCGGTCCAGCAGGGCGTCGCTGAAGTCGGCATCGGTCACATTGGCACCAGCGAAACTGCTGCCGGAGGCGATCGCGCCGCGCAGCACCGCGCCCCGGAAATCGACACCGCTGAAATCGCCCCGGTCCATCAGGGAATCACTGAGGTCGGCGCCGCTGAAATCAGCGTCGGCAAAGGCGCCCTGGGTGAGAATGGACCCATGCAGGTCGGCGCCGTGGAAATTGGCCTGACGCCCCACCACTCCAGCAAAGGAGGAGCTGGCCAGGTCCTGGCCGCTGAAGTCCTGGCCGCTCTGGTTGGTCAGGGTGTAGTCGACCCTCTCCTGGAACAGGGCCCGCTCCTGCAATCCAACCCCCGCGGCGGTGTCGAGGGCGGCAGCTGGCGGCAAACCGGCCGGCAGCAGCAGGAGCAGCAGGGTGCAGGCCAACAGCCCACCCAACAGTCCCCTGAGTCCGCTGACGAGATCCAGTCGCTTCAGCCCGCTGCGACAGCCCGTTGAGGCCCCCCGCGACCTCCGGGGCGTCGTGGCCGCGGGCTGGCGGAGCACCGGAAGCTGAACGACAGGCATCACGGTGCTGGCGGCGTCTGGCTTCACTCTGTCGCAGCGACGGCGAGAAGGCTGCCGATCAGATACAGGGAACCCGCCACGATCAGCGGGGTCGTTCCAGCAGGCGGCAGGGTGTTCAGGGCCGAGGCCCAATCCGCCGCCGCCTGCAGCTGGCTGGCCAGCTCCGGGCAGGCCTCTGCCAGCTGGTCCTGGCTCCAGCAGGAATGGCCGCTGACCGGCACGATCCAGGCCCGATCGCCCGGGGCCAGCAGAGCCCGCAGCATCGCCGGCCCCTGCTTGTTGGCCAGGATGCCGAGCAACCAGATCCGTTCCCCTGCCGCCGCGATCGTTCCCTGGGCAGCCCGCTGGTCGAGCTCAGCGCGCAGGGCTTCGGCGGCCGGCAGATTGTGGGCCCCATCCAGCAGCAGGGAGCGGCCCTGCCAGTGCACGGGTTGCAGCCGGCCGGGCCAGCGGGCCGCCGCGAATCCCGCCGCGATCGCCTCCTCGCTGATCGGCCAGCCGCCTTCGATCAGCGCCCGCAGCATCCCCAGGGCCACGGCGCTGTTGTGCCGCTGCACCGCTCCACTCAGGCCGCAGCGGTAGGTGAGTCCATCGCTGTGGAGCCAGTCGTCACCCCGATCTGCCGCCACGGCTGGCTCGATCCAGCGCAACTCCGCCCCGACCGTCTCGGCCCGCTCCTGCAACACCGCCGCCACGGCTGGGCTCTGGGGGCCGCTGATCGCCACAGAACCCGGCCGCAACACGCCGGCCTTCTCCGCGGCAATCTGGCCGGGATCCGATCCGAGAAATTCGGCGTGATCCATGCCGATCGCGGCAAAGCCGATCACCTCGCGCCGGGGATGCACCGTGGTGGCATCAAGTCGCCCCCCCAGCCCCACTTCCAGCACCACCAGCTCCAGGTCTGCCTCGGCAAAGGCACAGAAGGCGGCGGCGGTGACCAGTTCGAACGGGGTGAGCCGGTGCCGCTGCCCCACCCTCTGCAGCGCCTCAAGCTGGCGGCGCAGCTCCGGGGCGGGAATCGGCGCTGCGCCGAGCCGGATCCGCTCGCACCAGCTCACCAGGTGGGGAGAGGTGTAGAGCCCGCAGCGAATCCCGGCCTGCAACAGGGCCGCGTGGACCAGGGTGGCGATCGATCCCTTGCCGTTGGTTCCAGCCACCTGCACGGTGCGGAAGCGGCCTTCCGGATGGCCGAGGTCCGCCAGGGCGCACGTCAATCGCTCCAGACCGAGGTCGACACCGCGCCGCTGGAAGGGCTCGATCAGGTCGGCGAAGGCATCGAGGGCCACCCCGTCAGGCCAGGCTGAGCAGGGCCTTCTCCAGGCGCTTCACCGCCTTGTGCAGGTGACGCGCCTGGATCACCAGCGGCGGCACGAAGCGCACCACCTGGGGGCCGGCGGGCACCAGCAGCAGCCCCTGGGCCATGGCCGCCTTGACGATCTCGGGAGCGGTGGGGGCCTCCGGACGCAGCACCAGTCCCTGGAGCAGGCCCCAGCCTCGGCATCCCTCCAGCAGGTGGGGATGGCGGCGAACCAGCTCCTCGAGCAGCTGCCGCAGCACCTGCCCCATCTGCTCCACATGGGGCAGGAGCGAACGCCGATCGATCTCGCGCAGCACCGTGAGGCCGGCCCGGCAGGCCAGTGGGTTGCCGCCAAAAGTGCTGGCGTGCTCGCCGGGACGGAAGTGGTCAACGGCCGCCTTCACCGCCAGGGCGCCGATCGGCACGCCACCCCCCAGCCCCTTGGCCAGGGTGATGGCGTCGGGTTCGACACCGAGGGTTTCATAGCCCCACATCCGACCGCTGCGGCCCACGCCGATCTGCACTTCGTCAAAGATCAGCAGGATCTGCTTCTCGTCGCAGAGCTGGCGCAACCGAGCAAAAAAAACTGGATCACCGGGGATGACACCGCCCTCACCCTGGATCGGCTCAATCAGCACGGCCGCCACCGTCGGCCCCTCGGCCTCGCAGTCGGCCAGCAGGGCCTCGAACGCGGCGATGTCGTTGTAGGGGAAGTAGCGGAAGCCCTGCACCATGGGCTCGAACCCCTGGTGATACTTGGGCTGACCGGTGGCGGTGACGGCTGCCAGGGTGCGGCCGTGAAAGCTGGCCTGGGCCGTGAGGATCAGGGGCTGGGTGATGCCCCGCGTCCCATGACCATGCTTGCGGGCCAGCTTGATGGCGGCCTCGTTGGCCTCGGCGCCGGAATTGCAGAAGAAGACCCGATCGGTGCAGCTGCGGGCGGTGATGGCGGCCGCCAGCTGTTCCTGCTCCGGGATCCGGTAGAGGTTGGAGACATGCTGCAGCTTGCCCAGCTGGCGGCAGAGGGCCCGCTTCAACACCCGGTCGCTATGGCCAAGGGTGCAGACGGCGATGCCGGCGACACAGTCGAGATAGCGGTCGCCCTGGCTGTCCCAGACATGCACCCCCTTGCCTTTGACCAGCTCCAGGGGGAAGCGGGCATAGGTGTCCATCACCGGGGAAAGGGGCGCCGGAGGGATGGACACGATGGCTGAAGCGGATGGTGGAACGCTGGGGCGAGATGGGAGCGGTGGGACTTGAACCCACATGCCCGAAGGCGCTCGATTTTGAGTCGAGTCCGTCTACCAATTCCGGCACGCTCCCATGCCTCAGATCCTACGTGGGGCCCCTTCCTGGGCTGGCGTCATCAGCCGGCGCTGGTGCGCCGAATCGCCGCGCCGGCACCATTGAGCTTGCCCTCAAGGTCGGCGTAGCCGCGATCGAGGTACTCGAGGCCCTGCACGGTGGTGATGCCCTCGGCGGCCAGACCGGCCAGCACCATCGCCGCCGAGGCCCGCAGATCCGTGCCCTGCACCGGTGCACCGCTCAGCCGGGAGACGCCCTCCACGAAGGCGGTATTGCCCTTCATGCGGATCGAAGCACCCATGCGCTGCAGCTCAGCCACGTGCTGCAGCCGATTCTCGAAGATGTTTTCGGTGATCACGCTGGTGCCCTCCGCCGTGGCGAGCAGGCTCATGAACGGAGCCTGCAGGTCGGTGGGGAAGCCGGGGAAAGGCTGGGTGCGCAGATCAACCGCCCGAACGTTGTCCGCCCGCAGGGTGAGGCCGATGCCGTCGTTCTCAATGCGACAGCCGGCTTCCTCGAGCTTGGTGATCACGGCGCCGAGGTGCTCGGGGATCACGGGGGCGACCCGCAGATGGGAGCGGGTGATCGCCGCCGCCAGCAGGTAGGTGCCGGCTTCGATCCGATCGGGGATCACGGCGTAGTCGGTGCCGTGCAGGCGGTCGACACCCACGATCGTGATCGTCTGGGTGCCGGCGCCACGCACCCGGGCTCCCATGGCGATCAGCAGGCCCGCCAGATCCACCACTTCGGGTTCCTGGGCGGCGTTGTCGATCGTGGTCTCGCCCTCGGCCAGGGCGGCCGCCATCATCAGGGTCTCGGTGGCCCCGACGCTCGGGCAATCGAGATGGATGCGACCGCCCCGCAGACGGTGTCCCTGACCGGGCACGACCGCCGTGACGACGCCATGGTCAATCGTGACCTGGGCACCCAGGGCCTTGAGCCCCTTGACGTGCTCCACCACCGGCCGCGATCCGATCTGGCAGCCACCGGGCAGGGGCATCTTCGCCATGCCGGTGCGGGCCAGCAGGGGGCCAATGCAGAAGAAGCTGGCCCGCAGGCTGTTGACCAGCTCATAGGGAGCGGTGGACTGGTTGATGTGATCACCGTTCAGCTCAATCGCCTCTCCCTGACGGATCACCTGCACTCCAAGAGCCGCCAGGATCTCTCCCATGGCGGTGATGTCGGTGAGGGGCGGGATATTGCGGAGCCTGATCGGATCACGGGTCAGCAGGCAGGCCGCCATCAGCACGAGGGCGGAATTCTTGGCACCGCTGACGCGGATTTCGCCGGAAAGGGCATGACCGCCGGCAATTTCCAGCTGGGGATTGAGAATTTTCTGGGGCGGGACAATGGTGTAGGTCATGGCTGCGGCTGTCCCGTCTTCGGTTGCGGCATCTTGACAATGATCGGTGTGACCGTCTAGACGGCCGCCCCTTGAACTGTCTCGTCCCGAGTCCCTTGCCTAGCCACGATCCGCTGCCGGCGTCAGCCCAGTCAGCCCACGCCGATGGCGAGCATTCCCGGAGGCGGTATTGGAGGGAGGGCGGACCATGCCGTATGGTCTTCCAGTCGCAACGAGCGGCGCGCCAGCGGATGTGGCGGAATTGGTAGACGCGCTAGTTTCAGGTACTAGTGGCAGCAATGTCGTGGGAGTTCAAGTCTCCCCATCCGCACTTTTCTCATGATCGTCCTCAAGATCACCAACGCCTCCGAGGTCGTTGCTTCCAAAGTCGGTAAGTTTCTTGAGAGACTTACACCTGATTCCTTTGATCAGTCCACGGTTGAAGACATCGTCATCAAGAAGTTGATCGAGAACCTCGAGGCCGAAGGCCTCCAAGGTGAAGTCGCTGTGGTCAATGGTCTTGACATCGGTGATGGGTCCGTCCTCGTTCGCGATCACATGCATGTCCGGCGCCACCAGAGCTTCTGATTCGGGCGTGGATCGCCCTGGACAGCAGCCCGACGAGGAAGGGCTGAGCAGCGAGGAAAGCCTGAGCAGCGACGAGGGTCTGATCCGCAGCCGCCGCAACCCCTTGGTGCGGAACCTGCGCCAGTTGCACCATTCTCGAGGCCGCCGTGATGCAGGCCTGATGCTGCTTGAGGGCACGCACCTGCTGCAGGAAGTCCTGCGGCTGAGGCTGCAGCCCTGTGATCTGCTGCTCACGACCCGTTGGGAAGGGAGCCACCCCGAGCTGGTTGCGGCCCTGCCTGCCAGCACGCGCCTGCACCGGGTGAGCGACGAAGTGCTGGCCGCTGCCGCCACCACCGAGCACCCCGATGGGGTGGTGCTCACCCTGCCGCTGCCCCTCTGCGTCAATGGCACGCTGCCCGCATTCCTGCTGGTCCTTGACCGGCTGCAGGACCCCGGCAATCTGGGAACCCTGATGCGCACGGCTCTGGCGGCGGGGGTGGAGCGGCTCTGGCTTGCCGGCGGTGCCGATCCATTCCAGCCCAAGGTGCTGCGAGCCTCCGCCGGATCCGCCCTGGAGCTGCCGCTGGAGCGCCTCGAGGAGGAGGAGCTGCGGCTGCGGTTGCGCCAGGCCCGGGAGGCTGGTTATCAGGTGGTGGCCTCCATGGCGCCATCGGCGCTGGAGGCGGAGGAGGCCCCGATCGCTTACTGGCAGCTGGACTGGCGCCGGCCCACGATCCTGCTGCTGGGCAACGAAGGCGGAGGCATCAGCAGCGACCTCCTGACTCTCGCCAGCCATCGGGTCACCATTCCCCACAGCCCAGCGGTGGAATCCCTGAACGTGGCGGTGGCGGCAGCGCCGCTGCTGCTCGAACGCTGGCGGCAGGGGATCCTGCAACGCGGGAGCCAGCCACAGGAGAGAATGCCGCATCAGTGATGCAGCGGCCCCGGTGAGCGACGCGACCTTCGACTACGACGTGATCGTGATCGGCGCCGGCTACGGCGGTTTCGATGCGGCCAAACATGCCGCAGAGCATGGTCTGAGCGTCGCCATCGTCGAATCCCGCGACATGGGTGGCACCTGCGTGAATCGCGGCTGTGTGCCCTCCAAAGCTCTGCTGGCCGCCAGCGGCAGGGTGCGCGAGCTGGCCGATGCCGAGCATCTGGCCGGCTTCGGCATCCATGCGGCGCCGGTGCGCTTCGAGCGCCAGAAAATCGCCGACCACGCCAACCAGCTGGTGGCCACGATCCGCGGCAATCTCACCAAGTCCCTGGAGCGGGCCGGCGCCACCATCCTGCGGGGCAAGGGCCGCCTGGATGGGGTGCAGCGCGTGGTGGTGCGGGAGAGCGGCAGTGGCCTCGAGCGCCCCTACACCGCCCGCGAGGTGATCCTCGCCACCGGTTCGGAACCCTTCGTGCCACCTGGCATCGAGACCGACGGCCGCACCGTGTTCACCAGCGACGAAGCGGTGAGCCTGGAGTGGCTGCCCCGCTGGCTGGCGATCATCGGCAGTGGCTACATCGGACTGGAGTTTGCCGATGTCTACACAGCCCTGGGCTGTGAAGTCACGATGATTGAAGCCCTGGATCGGGTGATGCCCACCTTCGATCCCGACATCGCCAAGATCGCGGCCCGCAAGCTGATCGACGGCCGCGACATCGATGCTCGATCGGGCCTGCTGGCGCGCAAGGTGACACCGGGCTGCCCGGTCATGATTGAACTGGCCGACATGAAGAGCCGCGAGTTGGTCGAAACCCTGGAGGTCGATGCGGTCCTGGTGGCCACCGGCCGGGTTCCCAGCAGCAAGGACCTCAACCTGGCCTCCGTGGGAGTGGAGACCAACCGCGGCTTCATCCCGGTGGATGACCGGATGCGCGTGCTCGTGCATGGAGAACCGGTTCCCCACCTCTGGGCCGTGGGCGATGTGACCGGCAAGATGATGCTCGCCCACACCGCCGCCGCCCAGGGCACCGTGGCCATCGACAACATCCTGGGCCATGGCCGGGAGATTGATTACCGCTCCATTCCGGCGGCCACCTTCACCCACCCCGAGATCAGTTCGGTGGGTCTGAGCGAAGCCGACGCCAGGGCGCTGGCGGCCCGTGACGGCTTCGAGCTGGGCATGGTGCGCAGCTATTTCAAGGCCAACTCCAAGGCCCTGGCTGAGCTGGAGAGCGATGGTCTGATGAAGCTGCTGTTCAACAAGAGCAGTGGCGAAGTGCTCGGCGCCCACATCTACGGCCTGCACGCCGCTGATCTGATCCAGGAGATCGCCAACGCCGTGGCCCGCCGCCAGAACGTCCAGCAGCTGGCCAGCGAAGTGCACACCCATCCCACCCTCAGCGAGGTGGTCGAGGTGGCCTACAAGCAGGCCGCCATGGCCGTGGGCTGAGGGGTCACCCCACTGGACCACCCCCGTCTCCTTTTCCTTTCCCCGTTCTGAACCCGCATGGAGATCCGCCGCCGCCCGCCCAATCCCCCCGTGAAGGTGGCCCACCTCACCTACGGCATTCCCCATCCGGAGGCTGAACCCCGCCACATCCTCGAGAAGATCGTCTGGGAAAAAGACCGGGAGGTGGCGGTCGCGCGGGAGCGGGTGAGCCTGGAGCAGCTCAAGGCTCAGGTGGTCGACCTGCCGGCCCCGCGGGACTTCGTGGCGGCCCTGCGGGCCAGTTGCCGTAAGCCCGCCGTGATCGCCGAGGTGAAGAAGGCCAGCCCCAGCAAGGGTGTGATCCGCGAAGACTTCGACCCCGAAGCCATTGCCGCCGGCTACGCGGCCGGTGGCGCCAGCTGCCTGTCGGTGCTCACCGACAAGACCTTTTTCCAGGGCGGCTTCGAGGTGCTGGTGCAGGTGCGCCAGGTGGTGGCCCTGCCGCTGCTCTGCAAAGACTTCATCCTCAGCCCCTATCAGCTGTACCAGGCCCGTGCGGCCGGCGCCGACGCGGCCCTGCTGATCGCCGCCATCCTCACCGATCAAGACCTGGGCTACCTGCTCAAGGTGGCCCGCAGTCTGGGGTTGGCGGTGCTGGTGGAAGTGCACGATGCCGCCGAGATGGAGCGGGTGCTGGCCCTCGACGGGGTGACGCTGATCGGCATCAACAACCGTGATCTGAGCACCTTCCACACCGATCTGGCCACCACCGAGCAGCTGATGCAGCGCTACGGAGCCCAGGTGCGCGCCAAGGGGGCCCTGCTGGTGAGCGAATCGGGCCTGTTCAACCGCGACGACCTCGACCGGGTGCAGAGCGCCGGCGCCGATGCGGTGCTGGTGGGCGAAGCGCTGATGCGGCAGCCCGATGTGACCGCTGCTCTGGAGACGCTGATCGAAGGTGCGTAGACGACCGCTAACTGGACGAAAGCCTGAGGCGGGGCACGGCTCAGCAGTGAGCACCCTGCTCGAACAAGGGGTGACGGGTCGAATAGGGGAGGTACGGGCGAAGAGCTGCCACGAAAAAACTTCTCAAAAAGACTGACCTCAACAAAGCCCCCCACAGAAAAGCCCTCGCCGTAAGGCGAGGGCCTGACGCCATATCGAGCTGCTGAAGGCAGCCGGATGGCGACCTCAGACTTTGCGGGAGTAGAACTCAACCACCAGGAGTTCGTTGATCTCCAGAGCCACCCATTCGCGCTCGATCTTGCCACCCACCTTGACGGTGAGCTTGGCCTTGTCGAACTCAAGATGGGGGGGAATGTTGGACAGACCCGGGAAGGCAAGGTTGGCTTCAGCCAGGAGCTTGCTCTGCTTGCGTTCACGGATGGCGATCACATCACCGGCCCGGCACTGGTAGCTGGGGATATCCACGACGCGGCCGTTCACGGTCACGTGGCCATGGTTCACCAGCTGGCGGGCACCAGGCACCGTGGGACCAAAGCCCACGCGGAAACAAAGATTGTCAAGGCGGTTCTCGAGCAGCTTCAGCAGGTTGGTTCCTGTGGAACCCTCCTGGGCGCGCGCCTTCTTGACGTAGCGCACGAGCTGGCGCTCGGAGATGCCGTAGTTGAAGCGAAGCTTCTGCTTCTCTTCCAGGCGGATGGCGTATTCGGAGCGCTTGCGACGGGCTTGGCCGTGCTGACCGGGGGGATAAGACCGCTTGGCGGCCTTACGGGTGAGACCGGGGAGGTCTCCCAAGCGCCGCGTGATCCTCAGACGAGGGCCGCGGTAGCGAGACATGAAGGTTGGATCGTGGGACGGAAATCCCCCAGGACAGGGGGAGCGGCGACCGCGTCATGGAGCAAGCTGGACGCTGTCCTGCAGGCCCTTGTCTTGGAGCGCCAACGATCGATCCTATCGGTTGGCCCTGAAGCCCTTGGTCTGGCCCCGAGCCCGGGGCTGGAGACCCTGCTCCCAACCGGTGATCCGCTGGCTGCCCCCCGCCAGGGTGGTTGGGCAACGCGCTGGCTGACCCTGCTGCTGCTCGGACTGATCAGCCTCTACCGCCGTTGGATCTCGCCGCTTCTCGGACCCCGTTGCCGCTTCATCCCCAGCTGCAGCGCCTATGGCCTTGAGGCGATCCGCCGTCATGGACCCTGGCGTGGCAGCTGGCTCACCGCGGGACGGCTGCTGCGTTGCCATCCCTTCACCCCCTGCGGCTGCGATCCCGTTCCCGACTGAAGCGCTCCCGACTGCCCCCGCATAAGCCATGGCTGAGCTGATCCTCTACACCCGCCAGGACTGCTGCCTGTGCCAAGGCCTGGAAGAGCGGTTGCGGGCCCTGCAGCCAGCCCTGCCACTGCAGTGCCTGGATGTGGATGGCGATCCCGCCCTCAAGGCCCGCTACGACCTGACGGTGCCGGTGCTGGCGATCGAGCAGGACGGCACGCGGCGCGAGTTGCCGCGGGTCTCGCCGCGCCTGGCCGGCCCCCGTCTCCGGACTTGGTTGCAGGAGAACGGATTTCCCGGTCCAGGCGTCTAGAAAGGCTTCCGTCTCCAGCTCCGGCGCTGCCGATGCATCCGCTGCCTGATCCGCTGCTCCACCCGCTGCTGCTTCGTGCCGGCCTGGCGGTGCCGCCGGCCTGTGCCAACGCCGAGGTGCTGGGCATCCATTGCGATTCCCGCCGGGTCGAGCCGGGCACTCTTTTCGTGGGACTGCCCGGTGCCCAGGTGGATGGCGGAACCTTCTGGCCCGAGGCCCTGGCCGCCGGTGCAGTGGCCGCCGTGATCGGCCCGGAAGCCGCAGTCGCCAGGCCACCAGGCGAAGACGACCCGGTGGTGGTGGTGAGTGATCCCGTCGCCCACTGGGCCGGTCGGCTGGCTGCCGATTTCTGGCAGCAACCCAGCCAGCGCCTGGCCCTGATCGGGGTCACCGGCACCAATGGCAAAACCACCACCACCCATCTGATCGAGCATCTGGCCAGCGAGGCCGGTCAGCCGGCGGCCCTGTTCGGCACCCTCGCGAACCGCTGGCCCGGTCACAGCGTGACGGCGCAGCACACCACGGCGTTCGCCGATGTGCTCCAGGCCCAGCTGGCCCAGGCCGTGGAGGCCGGTGCCCGGATCGGCGCCATGGAAGTGAGTTCCCATGCCCTCGACCAGGAGCGGGTCAGCGGCTGCCGCTTCGCCGGGGCGGTGTTCACCAACCTCACCCAGGACCACCTCGACTACCACGCCTCGATGGAGGCCTACTTCGCGGCCAAGTGTCGGCTGTTCGAAGAGCCGCTGCTGGCCGGCGGCGCCGTGGTGAACGTGGATGATCCCTGGGGACACCGCCTCGCCCAGCACCTGCGTCAGCAGCGGGGGGATCTCTGCTGGCGCAGCTCCCTCGAGGATCCCACCATGGAACTCACGATCACCGATCTGGTGATGGACGCCACCGGTGTGCGCGGCACCCTGGTGACGCCCAGGGGATCAGGAGCCTTCCGCTCGCCATTGGTGGGCCGCTTCAATCTGATGAATCTGCTGCAGGCGGTCGGGGTGTTGGTGCAGCAGAACATTCCAGTGCCGCAGCTGCTGGAGGGGCTGGCAAGCTTCCGCGGAGTGCCCGGCCGGATGGAGCGGGTGAGCCTGGCCGGTGGGCCACCGGCTCCGGCGGTGCTGGTGGACTACGCCCACACCCCCGATGGTCTGGAGAGCGCCCTGCTGGCCTGCCGGCCCTTCTGTCGCGGCCGTCTGATCTGCGTGTTCGGCTGCGGCGGCGACCGCGACCGCACCAAGCGGCCCCTGATGGGCGCGATCGCGGCTCGCCTGGCCGATCAGGTGGTGGTGACCTCCGACAACCCCCGCACCGAGAATCCCCAGGCGATCCTTGAGGACGTGCTGGCCGGCATCCCGGTCAGCACGTCCATGGACGTGGAGGTGGATCGGGCCCGGGCCATCGCTGGCGCCATTGCCCTGGCCGGCCCGCAGGACCTGGTGCTGATCGCGGGCAAGGGCCACGAGGATTACCAGATTCTCGGCACCACCAAGATCCACTTCGATGACCGTGAAGAAGCCGAGAAGGCGCTGCGGGCCATGGCGTCCTGAGATCACCTGATCTTTGTGACAGTCCGCAGGTCAATGCTGCTGTCGCTCCCTATCTTGCGAACGCGATACCTTCACTGATGGCCCAAGACATTCCCGTGTCGAAGAAGTTTCTGGCGGAACTGATCGGCACCTTCTGGCTCGTGCTCGGCGGTTGTGGCAGTGCGGTGCTCGCGGCCAATTTCCCCTACGACAACGCTGCCGCCAATCCCCTGGGGCTGGGATTCCTCGGCGTTTCCCTGGCCTTCGGACTGACGCTGCTGACGATGGCCTATGCCATCGGACACATCTCCGGCTGCCACATCAACCCAGCCGTGAGCTTCGGCCTCTGGGCCGGCGGTCGCTTCCGCGGCTCTCTGCTGCTGCCCTACATCGCCGCCCAGGTGATCGGTGCGGTGATCGCCGGCGGCCTGATTCTGCTGGTGGCTTCGGGCCGTGCCGGCTTTGAGCTGGCCGGCAGCAATCCCCTCGCTACCAATGGCTTCGGGGCGCACTCTCCTGGTGGCTATGGCTTTGTTGCCGCCCTGGTGATCGAGGTGGTGCTCACCTTCATCTTCCTGCTGGTGATCCTCGGCACCACCGACAAGCTCGCCCCCGTGGGCTTCGCGGGTCTGCCGATCGGTCTGTCGCTCACCCTGATCCACCTGATCAGCATCCCCGTCACCAACACCTCGGTCAATCCGGCGCGCAGCACCGGTGTGGCTCTCTGGGTGGGCGGCGAGGCCCTGGGTCAGCTGTGGCTGTTCTGGGTGGCCCCGATCGCCGGTGCCCTGCTGGCCGGCTGGGTCTACAGCAACCTGCTCACCCACGAGACCGCCGTCGACGGAACGATTCCGTCGGAGCCCATCTGAGGGTCGCGCCGCGCCATCGCGACCTCACCTTCAGGGTTTGGAGGTCAGCTCACGCTGGCCTCCCCGGCCAAAATCTCCGCGAGGCAATGGAGCAACAGCTCCACCTCCGCCTCGGTGGTGGTGATGTGGGTGCAGGCCCGCAGGCAGATCGGATCATCAAGGCTGCGGATCCACACGCCCCTCTGGCCAAGGGCCTTGACCAACGCAGTGGCACGGGCGGCATCACCGCCGCTGGCCCCGGCCTGGGCCGCATCCAGCTGAAAGCTCACCAGCCCGGCCGGCGGCGGAGCCGTGAGCAGGGGCTGAATTCCTGGCAACGTTCCCAACCCATGCCAGAGCTGCAGGCTCAGGTGCTGGATTCGGGCCAGTCGCTGCTCCGCACTGCCCTGGGCCTCCAGCAGCCGCAGGGAGCACGTCAGCCCGGCCATGAGTGGTGTACAGGAGGTTGCCACTTCGAAGCGGCGGCCGTCGCGGTGAAAGTCGCTGCCGGCCTGGCCTTCGTTGCGGAGGCTGCGCCAGCCGATCAAGGTGGGGCGAGCCTCTGCCAGCAGTCGTTCCGAGAGCACCACCGCTCCCAGGCCTTCCGGGCCGCAGCACCACTTATGGCCGGTACAGCCGTAGATATCGGCGGCGGCGGCCCCATTGGCGGCACCAGCATCCGCCAGGGGCAGACTTCCCAGCGACTGGGCCCCATCCACCAGCAGCCAGGGCCGGCGGGGGTGCGCGGCGAGGCGCTCCGCCACTGCCGCGATCGGCATCACCTGGCCCGTATTCCAGAGCAGGTGCGAGAGCACCACCAGGCGGGTCCGGGGTCGCAGGCAGCGCTGCAGCTGCTCCAGCACCGCCTGCTCCAGAGCGGCGGCATCACCGGAACAGGCGGTTCTGCGCAGCCATTGCACAGGCAGGGTGGCCAGGCTCAACCCCTGGCGCCGGGCCAGCTCCCGGCAGGCGGCCACCACACCGGGATGTTCACAATCGCCGATCAGCAGCTCATCACCCGGCTCCCAGGGCAACCCCCACAACGGCAGCACGCAGCCGCTGGTCACGTTTTCGGTGAGGGCCACCCGCTGGGACGACACCCCGAACCAGGAGGCCAGCCGCTGCCGGAGTGAGGTCGTGACCTGCTCCAGGTAGGGCCACACAGCCCCGCTGAACGGCCCCAGCTCCTGAATGGTGGTCCATGCGGCCGTGATCGCCTCCAGGGAAGCGGAGGGCAGGGGGCCCTGGCCGCCGTAATTGAAGTAGGTCTTGTTGGCGAGGGCAGGCATCTGCGCTCGCAACGGCATGGGATCGATCACGGCAACGGGGGTGTCGGTATGTGGAGCCTGCTTGGCCATGAGAGGCCTCTGCCTAACTTGGTGGCAGATGGGGCTGCTGGCCAGACCTCTCGCTTGTTTCAGTACGCCAGACCCTCGGGCCGTCATGTCGAAGGAAACACCGCAGCTGTTCGGCAAGACCAGATTCCTCGAGGGAAAGATTGATGAATTTCTCGATAAATTATCCGAAGGTGTGATTTACTTCGAGTCGGGTTTGCTATTGCTGGTGGAGCGGGGCGTCAACGACGCCTGCGATGAAAAGCTTCAGCAGATGAATGACCTGAAGGCCCGCTGCAACGAGATCCGCCGATCCGTTGTGGGCACGCTCTACAGCGAAATGTTGATCCCCGATTTCAGAGGGGATGTCTTGAGCCTGTTGAGCGATCTCTACGGCCTGCTGGACGTGATCGTGGATTGCTACCAGGAGTTCATGATTGAGTATCCAACGGTCGACAAGGGGGCAGTGGAATTCCTTCAAGAGCTCAAGAATCTTCTGGCTGTAGTCACCAAGAGTGTTCAGGCCGCCATCATGGCGGCACGCGCATTCTTCCGAAATCCATCGGCAGTTCGCGACCACATCTACGAGATTCGTGTTTACGAATCTGAAGCCGACCGTTCGGCAATCAGGCTGAAGCGAATGATTTTCTCCTCCAGCCTTTCCCTGGTCCAGAAGCTGCATGTACGCGATGCGGTCGATGCCATTGATGGCATTGCCGACCTGGCAGAGGATGTCAGTGATGAACTATCGATTTATGCGATTAAGCGGGCCCTCTAAGGAATGTCTTGCTGGCAGAGTCTCATCATCGGTGCGTCATGGATCTGATTTCCAGCCTGGTTTTTCTCTCCAGCGGCCTGTTTCTCGGCTGGTCCCTGGGTGCCAACGATGCCTCCAATGTCTTCGGTTCGGCGGTGGGCAGTCGCATGGTGCGTTTTTCCACGGCCGCTTTTCTCTGCAGCGTCTTCGTGATCATTGGCGCCGTCACCGCCGGCGCTGCCGCCAGTCAGGGACTTGGCGAGCTGGGAGCGGTGAATGCTCTGCCGGGCTCCTTCACCACGGCTCTGGCGGCAGCGATCACGGTTTTCTGGATGACGCAACTGGGGCTGCCGGTCTCCACGACCCAGGCGGTGGTGGGGGCGATCATCGGTTGGAACGTCTTCAGCGGATCGATCACCGACACTGATCAACTGGCCCGAATCTTTGGAACCTGGGTGTTCTGCCCAGTTCTTGCCGGCATCTTCTCTGCCGCCCTCTATTCCTTCACGGTGCGATTCATCCGGTTTCGGCGGCCACACCTGCTGCGGCTGGATGCGGATGTGCGCACCGGATTGATTCTGGCCGGAATGTTTGGCTCCTACAGCCTCGGGGCCAACAACATCGGCAATGTGATGGGGGTCTTTCTCGATGCCTCTCCCTTCAGCAGTCTCAGCCTGGCTGGGGGCTACCAGGTCTCAGGAACGCAGCAATTGTTTTTCCTGGGTGCGATCGCCATTGCTGTTGGGGTTTATACCTATTCCCGCCGGGTGATGACCACCGTTGGCGGCAGCCTCATGACCCTGTCACCGCTGGGGGCCCTGGTGGTGGTGGTCGCTAACTCCCTGGTTCTGTTCGTGTTCTCGTCAGCCCCGCTGTCGCACTTCGTGGTGAGCCTCGGCCTGCCTCCAATCCCTCTGATCCCGGTGTCCAGCTCCCAGGCGGTGGTGGGGGCCGTGATCGGCATCGGTCTGCTGCAGGGGTTGAGGGGCGTGCGTCAGATTCGATGGATGGTGTTGCTGCGCATCGCCTCGGGTTGGATCACCACGCCCCTGATCGCTGCCCTGGTTGGCTTCATCCTGCTGTTTGTGGTGCAGAACGTCTTCAGCCAGCAGGTCTACCAGGAGGTTCGCTATCAGTTGAGCGCCCCCGTGATCGAGCATCTGGCGGCCCGTGGGGTTCCCACCGCGAATTTGCGGCTTCAGAGCAAGCCTGTCGTCGGAGCCGTGACCTTCCGCCGTGCTCTGCGGCAGCAAACCGTCTTGCCGCCTACTGATGAGGCAGCCGTTCTGGCCAGCGCCGAACTCACGCCCATCCACATCGACAGTGCCGCGATTCGACACCTGGATCACCAGCGGCTCAGTGACGAGCAGATCAAGGCTGTGCGGCGGCTGGCAGGCCGCAGCTTCCGCCACCGTTGGCAACTTCGGGCTGCTTTGGCCAACGAAAGCTCGGCCTGGAAGCCTGCCATCGGTGATGCGCATGGGACCCCTCAGGCTCAGACCGTGACGCTGGAGAGGCAGCTGGGCTACGTGGAACGTGCCTTTCTGCAGAGTGCGTCAACGACCCGTGACAGCCCTGGGGTCCAAACCAACGACACCGGTCCGACCGGCGGGACTGGTCAGAGCACCTGACCCAGCATCACGGCGGCCACGGCCGAGAACAGGGTGATCCCCAGCGCCGTGAGCGGATTCTGGCCCTGGGCCACCGCCACACTGGTCACCACACCGGCGCCGAGGCAGGCCACGGCCAGCTGAGTGACGACTTCGCTGCGGGGGCGGGGGGTAGGGCTGGGAATCACGGCGAACCTGTGGTTGGGCAGACCGTAGGGGCCCCAACCAGGGCAACCCGGGCTCCAGGCTGCGCTTGTTACCGGGTGTCGGGGTTTGTTACCCCCCGCAATCATTCCTGTTGCGGTTTTGTTGCGAAGGGGCTGCCAGCCTCTGCCCCCAGCGAGGCAGGCCTGGCCCGCCCAGCGCTGGCCCACTGCTTCAGCTGCTCCAGTTGCTCCCGGGCGGTTCGTGACAGCGGCACCACCTGGGAGGCGGCGGCGATCAGGTCGGATTCACCGAAATCCCGCTGTTCACCGAAGGCCAGATGCATCGCCTCGATCACCGTCTGCTCGAGCTCGGCACCGGAAAAGCCAGCCGTGCGATCCACCACCACCTCCATGGCAATGGCGTGATCCGGCCGACGGCGGCGCAGCTGCAGATCGAGGATCGCCCGCCGTTCACTGCGGCTGGGCAGATCCAGCAGGAAGATCTCATCGAAGCGGCCCTTGCGCAGCAGTTCGCCCGGCAACCGTTCCACCGCGTTGGCGGTGGCCACGACGAACACCGCACTGGTCTTTTCGGCCATCCAGGTCAGCAGGCTGGCCAGAACCCTCTGGCTGGTACCACCGTCGCTGCGGCCGTCGCCGCCGAAGCCCTTGTCGATCTCATCGATCCAGAGCACGCAGGGAGCCATCGCCTCGGCCCGCTGAATCATCTCGCGGGTGCGTGCCTCGCTGGCACCCACCAGTCCGGCGAACAGCCGTCCCACATCGAGGCGCAGCAGCGGCATGCTCCAGCCGTGGGCGATCGCCTTGGCGGTGAGGGATTTGCCCGTGCCCTGCGGACCCACCAGCAACACCCCACGCGGCAGGGGCAGCCCATAGCGCTGCGCCTCCTCGCTGAAGGCGCTGCGGCGTTGCTCCAGCCAGCGTTTGAGGGCATCCAGTCCGCCGATATCGGCCGGGGTGGCCTCGGTGGGGCAGTACTCCAGCAGGGCGCTGCGGGCGATCGCCTGCCGCTTCTCCTCCAGCACCTCGTTCAGGTCGTCCAGGCCGAGCTGGCCGCGGCGGGCCAGGGCACGGGCGGCCAGCTGCCGCACCCGCTGTTCACTGAGGCCATGGCAGGCGGCGGTGAGTTGCTCGAGCACCTCAGATGCCAGGGGCGCGCCGCTGGCTCGGGCGATCGAGCCGAGCAATCGCGAAATCTCGGCGGCATCGGGCAGGGGCAGATCCAGCACCGTGATGCTGTCCTCCAGCTCCCGAGGCAAGGTCCAGTCCGGGGCGCTGATCACCAGGGTCTGGGGAACCTGGCGCAGCTGGCTGGCCAGGTTGCGTAGCCGCCGGCAGATGCCCGCGTCCTCGGCGTAGCGGTGAAAGTCCTTGAGCAACAGGATGGCCCCCTGTTCCGGTGCAAGGCCGGAGAGGGCATCGAGCGCCGCCATCGGATTGCGAGCTGCTTCACCGAGGCGGTTGGGAGCCCCGCTGAGGCCGCCGATGAAATCCCACTCCAGCAGGGTGCGCCCGCCCAGGAGATCGGCCACCTGCCCCAGCAAGGCCACGACCCGCTCCTCCTCAAGGCTGCGGATCCAGAGGATGGGAGTGCGGGCCCGGATCAGTAGATCCAGCTGGTCGACCAGGGTGGGGGGCATGGGGCCGGAGATGGTGTCGAATCCAGGCAGAAGGGTGCGAGGCGGGTCCTCATTCAGGAGGCTGAATCCCCTGCAGGGCTGCCCAGCGGGGATCGACGGTGCGATCACCATCTCCCAAATGCGGGGGGCCCGGACAGGCGGTGCCGCAGTGATTGACCAAGGGCAGGCGCAGGTGCAACTGCTCGAAGACCCATCGCTCCGGATCAAAGCTGCCGCGAGGATCGAGCTGTTCACCCAGATCGTCGGGATCGAGTTCC
Organism: Synechococcus sp. CCY9201; assembly: GCF_034931105.1. Classification (NCBI taxonomy): domain Bacteria; kingdom Bacillati; phylum Cyanobacteriota; class Cyanophyceae; order Synechococcales; family Synechococcaceae; genus Synechococcus; species Synechococcus sp. CCY9201. The sequence continues at coordinate 62,977 of NZ_JAYGIC010000022.1, forward strand.
AGAACCTCGCTGTCCTCGGGAGAGGTCTCGCCCAGCCAGAGCAATTCCTGGGTGGATGCCTGCAGCGGATGGTTGAAGTGCTGCAGGCAGCGGTCGCAGCAGAGGGTCACGATCGTCTCCACCTCCCCCTCGACCTGCAGCACGTTGCCGCGATGGACAGCCGAGACGACGCCGCGAACGGGGGTGAGGCTGTCCAGATCGGCGATGTGTTGATCAACCCGCCAGCTGCGGCCGGACTCGAGCAACTTCAGGTCGGCAACTGCTACGGGCTGCAGCGGGTCACCGGAACTGATCTGGGCAGCGGCTCGCATCAGCCTGGCCTCACTTCTTGCCCTTGGGCTCGAAGGGAAGCCGGCCAGCACCTCCGGCCGTGGCCGTGGCAGTCACGGTCTGCTGGCTGAGCTGCTGATCAAGGATCGCCTGCAGGTTGTCAGGAAGGGCCTCACGGGTGAGCAGGTAGGTCTGCAGGGCCTGGAACACGTTCGCCACCACCATGTAGAGCAGCACCCCAGCCGGCAGCGGGAAGAACAGGAACATCGCCGTGATCATCACCGGAGTGATCTTGTTGGCCGTGGCCTGCTGTGGGTTGGGGGGCATCCCCATGCCCGAGAGGATCTGGGAGATGAACAGGGAAGCGCCGAAGGCCCCCACCAGAATGGCGATATCCCAGTTGACGCTGCCATCGGTGTAGAAGCCCACCTGGCCAAGCGCCTTGATGAACAGGAAGCCGCTGCGGGCCGCCAGGCCCGGGATCTTGGCCTCGACCACCGCATCGCCTTCGCTGAGGGCCTTGATGGTGCCGTCCGGACCCACCTGCACAACCCCCTCACCCTTGGTCACGCTCCAGCTGGGGGAGAAGGCCTCACCGTTCTCCACGCCTGAAAGCACCGAGGCGAAGCTCTCACCGGTCTTGGTATGGAGCTGAACCATTGCGGTGTCGCCCACCCCGAGGCGATTGCCACCCTCGAGGCTGGCGATCACCGGCACATGGCTGGTGGAGGTGACGAAGATCGAATGGCTGGCACTGTTGAACGGCTTGGGTTCCACCGCCGCGATCTGGTCGGCCGGAAGAACTTTGAGGTTGATCGTGTAGGGAACGTCTGCAAACGGTGAGCCCCGCAGGGTGGCGAACAGAGCGAACAGGATCGGCATCTGCACCAGCAGGGGCAGACAACCCGCCAGGGGGCTGCCGAACTCCTTCATCAGCTTGCCCAGCTCCTCCTGCTGCTTCTGGGGGTTGCTGGCGTGGCGGCTCTTGATCTCGGCCTGCCGCTTCTGCATCACCGGCTGGGCGATGCGCATGCGCCGGGCATTGCGGATCGAGCCTGCACTGAGGGGGAAGAGGGCCAGGCGGATGACCACCGTGAGGGCAATGATGGCCAGGCCATAGCTCGGCACCAATCCGTAGAAGAAATCGAGGATCGGGAGGAGCAGGTTGTCGGAGATGTAGCCGATCACGGCGGGGGTGGCTGGGGGGTGACGGGACAGAGGGCTCAGTGTGCCCGAAAGCTGGACCGGATGGCCGGGGTGGGACGTGACTAGGCGCTCAGGGCATCACCGCCGCCGAAGCCCTGGCTGGTGGCCGGTTTCCTGCTGCCGCCTCCCTTGGCCTGGCGCCGCTCCTCGATGTAGGCCTCCACCTCGCGGTAGCGCGGCACTGAGCGCATTTCGAGCTTGGAGCCATCGGTGAGCACCAGCACCATGTCGCCCCAGAAGCCGAGGCCACGGGCAACGCAGCGAACCTCACGGATCTGGCTGTAGACCACCTGGGTGCGATCGCGCCCCAGCCAGCCTCCGCTCACGGAGATCCTGCGGCTGGTGATGCGGTAACGCAGCCAGAGGGCGCGCACAACGGCTCCAACGGCGAACGGCAGGCCGATCAGGGTGAGGCCGAACAGGAGGTTCACGACCAGGTCGCCCCGGGCGGGCCCGCCTTCATAAAAAACGGATTCCTCGATCGTGGTGCCAGGCGTGGCGGGCTTGGCCGCTGCAGCGGCTGGTGCAGAGGCCACCTGAGCGGAGGCCGGGGAGGCGGAAGTCTTGTCGTCTGCCGTCATGCGGTGAGGCCTGCCTTCAGCAACAGCTCACGGCATTCTCCCAGCAGGAGCTCCCCCGGCCGCTCAGCACTGCCCGGCTTGACGCTGAGCAGTAACCAGAGGCTGCGCTGCGACGCTGGGGCGAGAGCTTCCAGCAGTTGGCGATGCAGCAGACGCCGGATCCGATTGCGCCGCACGGCCCGTTTGCTCACCTTGCTGCTCACGACAACACCACAGCGCCAGGCAGATGGAGGTGCCAGGCGCTGGGGAGGAGGCAGCAGTTCCGGCCTGGCTTCGATCAGGCGGAGCAGCAAAAAAGGGCCATGAAATTTTCGGCCCTTCTGGTACAGGAGATCGAAGGCGAGGTGCCCTTTGAGACGATGCTGGTAGGGCAGGGCCATCAGAGCGGTTGATCCAGCCGGCGAAGGCCGGGGTTCAGACCGCCAGGCGGGCGCGGCCGCGGCGGCGGCGGGTGCGGATCACACGGCGGCCGGTGTGGCTGCGCATCCGTACCCGGAAGCCTGAGACCCGCTTGCGCTTACGGCTGGTGCCTTCGAGAGTGCGCTTGGTCATGGCAGCCGATCAGCTCCTCTGGATCACGTCGATCCGCCAACTTATCAAACGGCCCCAAGGCTCCGACTCCAGCCTCAGTTGGTGGGGTCGATCTGGATCAGCCAGCTGCCGAGGTAGCCAGAGATCGGCACGTCCCCAGGCGCCTGGGCGAGAGCGTTGAACTGGTACATGCCGATGTTGTAGGGATTGAAGATGTTCATGTACACCCCGATCGTGCCCTGATCAGAGACTGGGGTATCCGGGAAGATCTCAATCGCCTTGCCGTTCTCAGAGATTTCAATCGTGGCAGGAATCTCCTTCTCGCAGCGGGTTCGCGACAGCATGCCACCCTCTTTCATCTCGCAGAGTTTGACGCGCTTGGGATCGATCTTGACGTCGAAGTGATCGGGAACTGAGATGCTCAGCTTCAGGATTGCTGTTTTGCGGTCTTTGGGCCGCAACAGCAGGTAATACTCCGAGCGTTTGAGACGGCTTGTTTCGGTGATGAAGTAATAGAGCTTGCGATAATCGCGGTTGTTCTCCCAGCGGAACTCCATCAGGCTTGGGGTTCCCTGGGCCAGGGCAGGAGGCTGCGGGGTGAGAACGGTGGTCAGAAGTCCACCCAGGGCCAGGCCTCCCAGTGCCAGGTGGGCCAAGGCAGGTCGATCCCTGAGGGGTCGGCCAATGGCGGAGGCTGTCTGTGAAGTTGACAGGGGTAGGGGTAGGGAGCTGCGGTGTGAACGACGCAACGAAAGGGGGTTGAGGGCGCGGCCGGCGGAAGCCGCCAGGGCCAGGAGGCTCCGAGGACGTGACATGACAGAGATTGGGGTGTGGGGGAGTCGCCTGATTCTCGGCAGAGCCGATCGGCACGCGGCGCCTGCGGTGGTCGGCGATGGAGGTGGAAGGTGTGACCAGATGCAACTCACATGGCCCCGACCGCCCGGTCGGGCCGCAATCTGACCGCCTCGCGCAGATAGGGATGAACCGGTGCCAGGGTGCCGTCCATCCAGGCGTGGGCCAGCAGGCGGATGCAGCGCGGCAGATCGCCACGTACGGCCATCTGCTGACAATCCAGCAGGGCCACATGCTCCCAGCCCTCACGCCGGCGTGCGTAGGCGGCGGGGAAGCAGGCGTCGAGGTCCGCCGTCACCGAAAAGGTGATCGAGAGCACCCTTGGCCCCTCAAGGCGGTTGTGCTCCACAAGGGCATCGATCAGTTCGATCACGGCCGCACCAATGGCCTCGGCGGTGTTGGCTGTGGCGGTGGTGGCGCCGCGCAGGGCCCGCAGTTGCACGGCTGCCGTCATGGGCGATACAGCCACAGGGGTTGGCCGCTCCAGGCCAACTCGAGGCTCACGAGCTCACCGAGCCGCTGCAGCAGGGCACGGCCCGGGATCAGGCTGGCCAGGCCCTTGGGCGCTTTGCCGAAGGTGATCGGCCGGGTCTTCTGCGGATCCAGATCCGCCAGCTCGGCAGCCTTGATCCGGGCCACCTCTTCATCTCCCAGAGCATCCACCAGGCCGAGGGCCAGGGCCTGGGCGCCGGTGAAGACCCGGCCGTCGGCGAAGCTGCGCACCGCCTCCTCGCTGAGGCCACGCCCTTCGGCCACGGCGGCCACGAACTGGCCGTAGCTGGAGTCGATCAACTCCTGCAGCAGCTGGCGTTCGGGCTCCGTGAGGGCCCGATCCGGCGACAGGATGTCCTTGAACAAGCCGCTTTTGACGGTCTCGAACTGGATCCCGATCCGCTCCAGCAGGCGGGAGAGGTTGTTGCCTCGCAGGATCACACCGATCGAACCGGTGATCGTGCCGGGGTTGGCCACGATCGCCTCGGCAGCGACGCCCACGTAGACCCCGCCGGAGGCGGAGATGTTGCCGAAGCTGGCCACCACCCGACACCCCTTGTCGCGCAGGCGCCGGATCGCGGCATGGATCTCCTGGCTGTCGCCCACGGTGCCACCGGGGCTGTCGATGCGAAGCAGCAGGGCCGGGCATTCGCGCTCCTCCACCTGTCGCAGGGCCTTCAGCACCCGCTGGCGGGTGGGTCCGGCGATCGGCCCCTCGATGGCGATGCGTGCCATGGTGCGACGTGCTTTGCGGCGCCAGGGCCAGACCATCTGAGCGGTGTGTAGTGCGGGGATCTTAAAAAGGAGACCTCTGGCGTGCCCGATGCCCAACCCAGGTTCCGCGCTCGACAGCCCCGGCTGGGCTCCACGGCGTGGAGTGCTGATGGTGCTGCCCTTCGCGCTGTGGGGCACGGCCATGGCGGCGATGAAGCCCCTGCTCGCGGGCGCCTCCCCCCTCACCCTTGCCTGTCTGCGCCTGCTGCCGGCGGGGCTGGTGCTGCTGTTTGCCGCCCTGCTCCTGGGCCGCTCCCTGCGGGTCGATCCGGTCGATCGCCCCTGGCTGCTGTTGTTTGCCCTGGTGGATGGTGCCCTGTTTCAGGGGCTGCTGGCCCAGGGATTGGGGGGTACGGGCGCTGGCCTGGGGTCGGTGCTGATCGATTCGCAGCCCTTGCTGGTGGCATTGCTGGCCCGCACGCTGTTCGCCGAGGCGATCAATCCGGTGGGGTGGCTCGGGTTGTTGCTTGGGCTGGTGGGCATCCTCTGTCTCGGCCTGCCGGCGGCCGTGCTGCGCCACTGGTGGCTGGAGGGCCCAGCCGCTCTCGGCGTGAGGCCCTGGAGCCACGGCGAGCTCTGGATGCTGGGGGCCGCAGCTGCGATGGCCGTGGGCACGGTGCTCTGCCGCTATGCCACCCGCCGCAGTGATCCGGTGGCGGTGACGGGCTGGCACATGCTGCTGGGAGGTCTGCCGCTGCTGGTGGCCGTGCTGCTCGATCCGGCCAGCGGCCCGGACTGGGACACGCTGCAGTGGGGACTGATGGCGTACGCCAGCCTGTTCGGCAGTGCCCTGGCCTATGGATTGTTTTTCTGGTTCGCCAGCAGCGGTGATCTGACCGGCTTCACGGCGCTCACCTTTCTGACCCCGGTATTCGCCTTGCTCTGCGGCGTGCTCTTCCTCCAGGAATCGTTGCAGCCCCTGCAATGGCTCGGGACAGCATTGGCCCTGATCTCTGTGGTTCTGATCCATCGGCGCCAGGTCCTCTGGCACGGCGACGCGCTCCCGGCAGCCGTCGCGGCTCCTTCGGAGGCGAGCTGATGCGGGTCCTGGTGGTGAGCACGCCGGTGGGCTGGCTGGGGAGCGGCCTGGGCGGGGGTGTGGAGCTCACGGCCGCCTCCCTGGTGGCAGGGTTACTGCAGCGCGGCCATGCCGTCACCGTGCTGGCGGGAGCCCAATCGGAGCTGCCCGCCGGCTGCGAGGCGGCTCAGCTCTGGTGCGAGGGCGGTGTCAGCCAGCCGAGCTGGCAGCACTGCCGCCGCGAGGCCGCCGTGCAGATCCCGGCCCAGGCGCTGCTGGGCCACCTCTGGCGTCGTGCCCTGACCGAGCAGGGCGACTTCGATGTGCTGATCAACCTCGCCTACGACTGGCTTCCTCTCTGGCTGACCCCTCACACCAGCACTCCCCTCGCCCACCTGGTGAGCATGGGGTCCGTGAGCACGGCCATGGATGCCGTGATCGCTGAGATCGCCCGCAGTCATCCGCAGCATCTGGCCTTTCATACCGCCAGCCAGGCGGCGGATTTTGACCTTCCAGGAGCGCCGCGGCTGGTGGGCAACGGCTTCGATCTGGACCGCTATCACTTCCGGCCCAACGCCGATGCGGTGCTGGGCTGGGCCGGCCGGATCGCACCGGAGAAGGGGCTGGAGGATGCGGCCGCCGTCGCGGCCACGCTGCAGCGGCCGCTCTGGATCTGGGGCGTGCGCGAAGACGAGGCCTATGCGCGCCGGGTCGAGGCCTCCGTACCCGGCGGAACCCTGCACTGGCGTGGATTCCTGCCCACCGAGCGCCTGCAGGAGGAGATGGGGCGCTGCGCCGTGCTCCTGAACACACCCAAGTGGAACGAGGCCTACGGCAACGTGGTGGTGGAGGCGATGGCCTGCGGTGTGCCGGTGGCCACCTACGCCCGCGGCGGACCGGGGGAACTGGTGCAGGAGGGGGTGAATGGCTGCCTGGCTCGACCAGATGATGGCGAGGCTCTGACAAAGGCGGTGGAACGGGCCTGGCAGATCCCCCGGCACCAGCCACGGGCCTGGGCGGAGAGCCATTGCTCCCGCTCGGCGTTCGCCGGCCGGATCGAGGCCTGGCTCGACGCCGTACTGGCCAAGCCCCCCTGCGAAGGGACCTAGGTTCGGCCGATCCGCCCCTGGCCCGTTTGGCAGACAGCTTCGGCGAGGACCCATCGGCGCAATTGCTTTCGGCGCGGCCCATCTCAGCGCGAACCAGCGCAGCGCGGCGGATGCCCCTGCAGCTCTGGCTGCCGCTGCTGGCCTGTGGCCTGGTGCTGTTCCTCTGGAGACTGGGGAGCAGCGGACTGGTGGATGAAACCCCGCCCCTGTTCGCCGCCTCCGCACGGGCCATGGCCGAAACCGGCGACTGGCTGATCCCGCGGGTGAACGGACTACCCCGCTACGACAAGCCTCCTCTGGTGTACTGGCTGATGGGGCTGGGCTACCTGCTGCCGGGGCAGGAGCTGTGGAATCCACTCGGCACCTGGGCGGCGCGCCTGCCCTCGGCTCTCAGCTCCATCGCCGTGATGCTGCTGCTGGCCGACACGCTCTGGCGCTGGCCTCAGGCCCCTTGGCCGTCCAGTGTCGACAAGCCGGAGCCCGCGAGCTCCGCGCCCCCTGTGCCCTCCGCCCTCACCGCAGCGTTCACGGCGGCGCTGGCCTTCGCGCTCTCCCCACTGGTGCTGCTCTGGGGCCGCATCGCCGTGAGCGACGCCCTGCTCTGCGGTCTGATGAGCGCCACCCTGCTGCTGAGTTGGCGCACCTACGTGGCACCGCGGGGGGCCTGGTGGCTGACCTGGCTGATGCTCGGCCTGGCGGTCCTCAGCAAGGGCCCGGTGGCGGTGGTGCTGCTGGGCCTGGCCCTGCTGGGTTTCGGCTGGCTGCAAGGCGATCTGGCCGGGCTCTGGCGGCGGCTGCGTCCCCTGCGGGGTCTGACCCTCACGGCCCTGGTGGCGTTGCCCTGGTACGGAGCCGCCTTGCTGGTGGAAGGCGAGGCGTTCTGGAACAGCTTTTTCGGTTACCACAACCTCCAGCGCTTCAGCGTGGTGGTCAACAATCACCTGCAGCCCTGGTGGTTCTTTCTGCCGGTGCTGGTGGTGGCCAGCCTGCCGGTCACCCCGCTGCTGTTGCTCGGTCTGGTGCGGGGAGTTGGCCCCCTGCCCTGGAGACGCCGGGCCCAGCCCCTGCCGCCCGAGCAGTCGCTGACCCGCTTTGCCGCCTGCTGGCTGCTGGCGGTGCTGGTGTTCTTCACGGCGGCCGCCACCAAGCTGCCGAGTTACTGGCTGCCGGCCACCCCCGCCGCCGCCCTGCTGATAGCCCAGGCGGCCCAGGCGGGCTGGGGGGGTCGGGCCCAGCGCCTGGCCTGGTCTGCCACTCTGGCCCTGACGCTGCTGCTGGCAGCCGTGTTCCTGGCCGGCCCCCTCTGGGTACCGGCGATCAACGATCCGGAGCTGCCCACCCTGCCTGCGGAGATCCTGGCCAGCCGCCGGCTGTTGATCGCCGCCGCCTGCTTCGCCCTCGCCGCTGGCCTGGCCTGGTTCCTGCGCCGCCGCCGGCCTCCCATGGCGCTGCTGGCCTTGCAACTGGCGATCCTGCCCTTCGTCCCTCTGGCGATCACGCCGCTTTGGGAGCTGGGCGACCGCCTGCGGGGGCAACCGGTACGGCGCATGGCGGAGCTGGTGCGCGCCCTGCCGCCGCCATCGGGTCAGGGCCTGCCCGAACCCCTGGCGATGGTGGGGATTCTCAAACCGTCGCTGCACTACTACGCCCGCCAGGTGGTGCTGTACGAGGGGCAATCCCAGGCGGCGCTGCTCAACCTCAACGAGCGGCTGCGCCTCGAGCACCGCGCCGGCCAGGAGCCCTCCAGGCCGCGGCAGGCACCCACGGTGCTGGTCGTGATCGATCAGGGCACGGCTCGCTTGCCCCACTGGCAGGGGCTGGAACCGCAGGAGCTGGGCAGTGACGGGCTGTACCGACTCTGGCGCCTGCAGCGGAGCCAGCTGCAGCGGCGCTCCGCTGAGCTGTATGCCGCGGGAGAGCGCCCCAACTGGCAGGATCCTCGGCCGGAACGCTACTGACCGAGTCCAGACGCGGCAGCTGCAGCCCGTGTTCGCGCCAGATCAGCGGCGGCGGCGGCCTCTGCCAGGGCCTGACGGCGGCAGAAGCTGCAGTGTCCCCAACGCCCCATCTCCCCCAGGGGGGCTGGGCTGCTGCAACGGGGACAGACGCCGAGGCCATGAACATCGACGCGGCTGGGGTGCTGCGCCCAGGTCTCGGCTTCGATCGTGGTGCCCGCCGGTGGCAACGGCTGGGCATGGTGTTGCTGCACCCGCAGATCGCGCACCGTGAAGCCGGCGCCGCGCAGGGCACCGAGCAGTTGATGGCGGTTGTATTGCAGGGCCTGCAGCCACGGCCCCGGTGCCGCCCCGATCGTGAGCAGTCCCCCGTGGAAGCTGAGCGGCTGGCAGTGGGGGGCCAGCTGGGCACCCGCCAGGCGCGGCCACACCTGCCAGAGGGCAGCGAGCTGGCCCTCCTGGCGCCAGTGCTGCTGCAGAGCCTCCAGGCAGGTGGCGAGGGCTTCTGCCGGTGGGCGCGGCGGCGGCAGAAGCACCGAAACCGAGCCGATGCGGCGGCTGGCG
>NZ_JAYGIC010000023.1:0-22515 GCF_034931105.1 Synechococcus sp. CCY9201
GCCGTGCGCAAGCGCAAGAAGGAGACCACCCGCCAGCGCCAGCGCCGCCGCGCCATGGAGCTCCGGGCTGCCCGCGAGGCCAAGGCCCAGCGCCCCGAGATGCTGATCGTGCCGGAGGGCAACCTCACGGTGCAGGAACTGGCCGACCGGCTCGGTGTCGAGAGCTCCGAGATCATCAAGAGCCTCTTCTTCAAGGGGATCAGCGCCACCGTCACTCAGACGCTGGATCTCTCCACGATCGAAACGGTGGCCGAGGAATTCGGCGTTCCGGTGCTGGAAGACGACGTGGAAGCCGCCGCCAAGAAGACGGTGGAGATGATCGAGGCCAGCGATCTGGCCCACCTGATCCGCCGCCCTCCCGTGGTGACGGTGATGGGCCACGTCGACCACGGCAAGACCAGCCTGCTCGATGCCATCCGCAAGACCCGCGTGGCAGCGGGCGAAGCCGGTGGCATCACCCAGCACATCGGTGCGTACCAGGTGGAGATTCCTCACGCCGGCGAGCACCGCCGCATCACCTTCCTCGACACCCCAGGTCACGAGGCCTTCACCGCCATGCGGGCCCGGGGAACCAAGGTGACCGACGTGGCCGTGCTGGTGGTGGCCGCCGATGACGGTGTCCGCCCCCAGACCCTGGAGGCGATCAGCCACGCCCGCGCGGCCGAGGTGCCGATCGTGGTGGCGATCAACAAGATCGACAAGGAAGGCGCATCACCCGAGCGGGTCAAGCAGGAACTGTCCGGCCAGGATCTGGTGGCGGAAGACTGGGGTGGCAACACCGTGATGGTGCCGGTGAGCGCCATCAAGGGCGAGAACATCGACAAGTTGCTGGAGATGATCCTGTTGGTGACGGAGGTGGAAGACCTCCAGGCCAACCCGGATCGGATGGCCCGCGGCACCGTGATCGAGGCCCACCTCGACAAGGCCAAGGGACCGGTGGCCACCCTGCTGATCCAGAACGGCACCCTGCGGGCCGGCGACGTGCTGGCAGCCGGCCCTGTGCTCGGCAAGGTGCGCGCCATGGTGGACGACACCGGCAAGCGGGTGAAGCAGGCGGGTCCCTCCTGTGCGGTGGAGGCCCTGGGCTTCAGTGAAGTCCCCACCGCCGGCGACGAGTTCGAGGTCTATCCCGATGAGAAGACCGCCCGCAGCGTGGTGGGCGATCGGGCGAATGAGGCCCGCGCCACCCGCCTGGCCCAGCAGATGGCCTCCCGCCGGGTCTCCCTGGCGTCCATATCGGGCCAGGTCAGCGAGGGCGAGCTCAAGGAGCTCAACCTGATCCTCAAGGCCGACGTGCAGGGCAGTGTGGAGGCGATCCTCGGATCGCTCGAGCAACTGCCCCAGGACGAGGTCCAGGTGCGGGTGCTGCTTTCGGCACCGGGCGAGATCACCGAAACGGATGTGGACCTGGCGGCCGCCTCCGGCGCCGTGATCGTGGGCTTCAACACCTCCATGGCCTCCGGCGCCAAGCGCGCCGCCGATGCCACCGGCGTGGATGTGCGCGACTACGAGGTGATCTACAAACTCCTCGAAGACATCCAGATGGCCATGGAAGGCCTGCTGGAGCCGGAGCTGGTCGAGGAATCCCTCGGCGAAGCCGAGGTGCGCGCCGTGTTCACGATCGGCAAGAGCGCCGTGGCCGGCTGTTATGTCACCAACGGCAAGCTGCAGCGCAACTGCAAGGTGCGCGTCCACCGCGGCAAGGACAAGGTGTACGAGGGCGACCTCGACTCCCTGCGCCGCAACAAGGACGACGTCAAGGAGGTGGCCACCGGCTTCGAATGCGGCATCGGCTGCGATCGCTTCAACGCCTGGCAGGAAGGCGACCGGGTCGAGGCCTACAAGTTCGTCACCCAGCGCCGAACCCTCAGCACCTGATCATCGTGAATCCCCGCAGCGAACCGCTGCTGTGGCTGCAGCTCCTCGGCCTCCCCGCCCTGCCCCTGGAAGCGCTCGTGGTGCTGTTGCTGCTCGGGGGCAGTGATCCAGGCCCTTGGCCGGCCTTGGAGCGTCTGCTCACCTGGGCCATCGGGGTGCTGATGCCGGCGGTGCTGCTCTGGCGCCGGCCTCCGGACGCCTTTTCCCTGCTGCTCGCGCAAGCCCCACTGCGGGCCCGTCGGGATCTGCAGGGGCGGATCAGCCGCCTGCAGGACCATCCGCTGCTGCGGGGGGTCCTGATCGCTGGCGCCGTTGTGGCCCTGCCTCTGCTCTGGTGGCTGGATGGTCACGCCGCCCTGGTGGCTGGCCCACTGGCGTTGCTGGATGCTGATCAGCGGCTGCAGGCTCTGCTGCTGACGATGCCGGTGCTGGCATTGATGCTGTGGCAATGGCAGCAGGTGCTTCAGAGCCTCTGGCTGCTCAGCCGCAGCCCAGCGGCGATCGAGGCCGCAGCACCCTTCAGTCAGGTGGAGCTTGAGGACAGGCGCCTGTGCCTCGGCCTGCCGCTGCTGTTGCTCCCGGATCTGGCCATCTCCCGGCCTGTCTCTGGGGCGGCTCCAGTGGCAGCGGCACCGGCAGCAGCCACGGAACTAGCTTCAGAGGAAGGGTCTCCAGAGGAGGGGGCTGCAACAGAAGATGCGGCCATGGAAACACCTGGTGGCGAAGCCATCGAGAAAGCTGTTTCTGAGCAGGCTGTCCCTGAGAAGGCTGTCCCTGAGAAGGCTGTGCCTGAGACAGCTGAACAGGGTGTCAGCACTCCGGGCGACGCTTCAGCCCCCCTGGTTGCGATCGAACCAGAGCAGCGTGGCAAAGATCGCGAAGGCCCCGATCTGGATCAACAGATCGACTGAGGCCACCCCCTCACCACTGGCGCCCCTGAGGGCCATCGTGGCCAGGCCGAGGCTGGCCGAAGCCAGCAGCGCAAACCACAAGACCCGTCGCAGCCCGCGCCACGGAGTGCGGAGCTCGGTGAGCAACCGTTGGCGCAGGGCGGGATCGAGATCGCGCGAGGGGGAGTCGTCCTGCCTGGATCCCATGAGACGCACCACAACGGGACAACGTTAGGGCGAATGCTAGTTTCAGAGGGTATTGCCGGTGTAGCTCAGCGGTAGAGCAACTGATTCGTAATCAGTAGGTCGCAGGTTCAAATCCAGTCACCGGCTTTTCGCAATTCTCTAGAGATCCTTCTTCCCGGGTCGGGTTGGGATCCCATGTCATCACTGAATCTGACACTTCGTCGATACCAGCGGCTCTGGCTCGAAGGACGTGTGATTCCTGGAGTGATCAGCAGGTGGGGCTGCCAATGGTCCCGCGTTAGTCTGAGATCCTTGTTCTCTGCCCCAGCCGGCAGCCGCATGATCGAGTTTCGTTCCGGCAACATTCGTGCCGTGAATCCCGAGCGGGCCGTTCTCGAGGCACTGGAACTTGCCTACGGTACCGATCGACCCGATTGTGCCGTGCTCCTGATTCTGGGCGTGGTAGGGCACAATCTTGAGAGTCTCAGTCGGGTGGCGGCGCGGCAATGCCCTGAAGCGAGGATCCTGGCAGCATCCTGTGCGGGGGTTGTTGGACGCGATGGGCCGGGCGAATCGATGCACGACATCGCTGTGATGGGGATCTCTGGAGAGGGCTTTGGAGTGGCCCACGTGGATGGACTGCTCGGCCCCACATCCTTCTCCAAGGGAGTCGAACTGGCTCAAGAGCTTCAGCAGGCAGCACCGCACCCTGTTCGGATGGTGTATCTGCTGGCCTCCGGCATTGACATCGCCAACGACCGCCTGATCGCCGGAATTGAATCCGTGCTCGGCCCGGAGGTTGTGATCTTCGGCGGCACGTCTTCGGATCAGATGCAGGGGGTGAGCAGCCAGCAGGCCGTCGATGGTGAGCTGTTTCAGCATGCGGCCCTCGCTGTGGGGTTCTGGGATCCCGATCTTCAGGTGGTCACCCAGGCCAGTCACGGGTTCGTGGCAGTCGGCAATCCTCTGCGGGTCACCAAGGCGGAGGGCAATCGCATCCTGGAACTGGACGGTCAGCCAGCCTGGCAGGCCTACCTGCAACGCCTTGGCCTGCCTGCCGACGCGACCGAAGCTGACACGATTCCGATTGGCGCCCTGGCGGAACTGCTGCCGGAAAACCTGGCACGGGACTACGGCAATCCCCATATTCTGCGCGTGGTGACCCATCACACCCCGGAAGGGGGGCTTCTTTACGCCACTGACTGTGCCGCAGGCACCGATCTGTGGATCACCGTGCGGGACGAGGAGCGCATCTTCAACGACGTGGACCGGATGCTGGCGGCCATGGCCAGTGCCGCACCTGACGGACACCTGCTGGCCGTATTCCATGCCGATTGCCTGGCCCGTGGTCGCCGCCTCTTTCAGCGCGTGATCAAGGAAGAGCTGATCCATCGCCTGCAGATGCCCTTCCTGCAACAGGGGCAGGTCCCTCCCTGGTTCGGCATGTACGGATTTGGAGAATATGCCCGTTTGGGGCAAGCCAACAGCTATCACAACTACACCACTGCCCTGGCGGCCCTCTATCAACCCGCTCCCGCATGACCCTGGATCTGGCTGCGGCCTACTCACGGCTACAGCAGGAGCTGATATCGGTACGTTCCCGTCTCGACAGGCAGGTGGAACAGCTCACCCGGCTCAACCGGTTGTCCGACGTCTTGCTGTCCATGGGGCCCCAGCAGCCGAGCATCACGATCCTGGCCGAGGCCTTGGCCGATGTGCTGGATGTAGGGATCGGCGCGGTGTGGATCCTGCCACAAGAGAAGATGGCGGAGAGCATCAGATTCGCCTGCAGCGGCTGCATCCCGAATCAGGACAGGTGGCGCGAACTTGGCCCACAGATCGAGGCCCAGCTTCGGCATCTCAGTCCCCGCAAGGCACGACGGCTGGCGGGATCACAGTCAAGGTTGACGACATCCTCCATGGTCCTGCCGGGCCTCGAGCAGGGGGAGGCAATGGCCTGCCGATGCCTCAGCCGCGACGGTCACTGCCATGCCGTGGTCCTGGCAGCGAATCCGGCGATGATCAGCGCCAGCTGCGAGCCCATCAGCGACGATGCCCTTGAAGTGCTGAATCTGATCGCCGAGAAAGTCGGTGCCCATCTTGATCAGGAAAGCGACCGCCTGGTGATCGAAGCGCAGGTGGAGGCGCTGCATGCCTCGGAGACGCGGCTGGAACTGGTCCTCCAAGGAACCAATGACGGTTGGTGGGACTGGGACGTGACCAACGACACCTGCTTCATATCGGCACGCTGGCAGGAAATGCTTGGCTATCCCCGACAGGAGGCTGCCGGTAACTCCGAATTCTGGATCCACCGCCTCCATCCCGGCGATCGCAATGACTTCGAGAAACGGCTGAAACGAGCCCTGGAGGGCGAGATCGACAGTATCGAGGCAGAGTTGAGACTGCGCCATGAAGACGGTTCCTATCTGAGCGTGCTGGCCCGGGGGAAGATCACGCGTGATTGCGAAGGCAAACCAGGCCACTTCGCGGGATCCATCCTTGATCTCTCGGAACGCAAGCGTCACGAGGCGCACGTGCACCGGCTCGACTTCTACGACACGCTGACCCAACTACCGAATCGGCGCCTGCTGGTAGACCGATTGCAGCAACTCGCCAGTGCCTATCCTCGCCTGAATCGATGTCACGGGGTCCTGAAGCTCGACCTGGATCGATTCAAGACCCTCAATGACACCTACGGCCACGCTGCCGGGGACCAGCTGCTCTGCGCTGTGAGCCGCCAGTTGCGTGCTCTTGTGCCCCAGGACAACACCGTGGCCCGCCTGGGAGGAGACGAATTTGTCGTGGTACTCGAAAGACTCGCATCCACGACGGAAGAGGCACGACTCGAAGCCCAGAAGGTCGCCGTAATGATCCTCAAGTCCCTGAATCGAGGCCACCACATCGATATCGGGGTGGTGCACAGCAGCGTCAGCATCGGCATCGCCCTGATGACGGAGCCTGAGCTCAGCGTTGAGACCCTGTTGCAGCAGGCTGGAGTGGCTCTATTCGAAGCCAAGAAACTGGGTCAAAACCAGGTTCAGATGTTTGAACCAGCCATGCAACAACGGATCGTGAACCGTAGTCGACTTGAATCGAAGCTACGCCAAGGGTTTGTTGACGACGAACTACGGGTGAACTACCAGGCGCAGGTTGATGCATTGGGGAGACTATGCGGCATGGAAGCTCTGATGCGCTGGGATCATCAGGGCACAAGCCTCATTTCGCCCTCAGAGTTCATTCCGATCGCCGAGGAGTCTGGTGTCATTCACGCCCTGAGGCGCTGGAGCCTTGAAACTGTTTGCCATCAGATCAGCCGGTGGGGACTGGTCCCCAGCGACAATATCAGGGTAGCCGTCAACATCAGTCCGACCGAGTTTCTCCATCCAGACTTCCCGGACGATCTCATTGCCCTGCTGCGGCAGACAGGCATCCCAGGAAGCCTGCTCAACCTGGAGATCACCGAGGCAACTGTGCTGACCGACCTTGAGTTCGCGGCACAGCGCATGCATCAACTCCGGTCGCACAATCTGGAGTTTTCCCTCGACGACTTCGGCACCGGCTTCTCATCAATCACCTATCTTCGCCACTTACCGGTGAGGGAAGTGAAAATCGACCGCAGCTATGTGGAACGTTTCTCCTTCGACCCACAGGATGCAGCAATCGTGCGCACGATCGTCGCCCTCTGTGACACCCTTGGGCTGCGAATGATCGCCGAAGGCGTGGAAACCGAGCAGCAATGGGATCTGTTGCGGCAGTTGGGCTGTCGTCACTTTCAGGGCTATCTCTTCGGTCGGCCCCAGCCCGCCACTGCCGATCTGCAGATGATGGTGGAGCCGCGGTTCCGCAAGAATGCGCCGTCAGCCACTTGAGCGCCGCCCTGTGCGATCGGCTTCTGATGGGCACGGCAGTGCCCCATGCGTGCGATGGCGACATGGCACTGGAGCACATCGGAAGGCCGTGAATCACGAGGATCGGGCAACAACACGGCTTCTGGCCTGCCCGGGCTGCGGCCGCCAACTACGTGTGGTGGTAGCCACCGAGCCGCGCCCCCTGAAATGCCCTGAGTGCAGGCTGCATTTTCAGGTCCGTTGTGCCAGCCCCCAGGATGACGACACCATCGAACTTCTGGTGAACGACTGCGAAAGAAGCCAGAACTGTCCCTACGAAATCCTGGGGGTTTCAGCACAGGCCAACGACATCGAGATTAAGAGAGCCTATCGGCAAGCAGCTCTGAATTCACATCCAGACAGAAACGGCAACAGCCCTGAATCAGTCAAGCGTTTCAGAGAGGTTGCCAATGCCTATACCCAGCTGATGAATACAGAACAAAGGGCTGCCTATGACGCGCAACAAGCCGCCAGACAAGAGCACCAATGGCAGCGAGTCACGGCAAGACCAGAAACCTTGTCCTACAAAGATGAACTCCACCACAGCAAGAAGTGGCCAACTCAAGCCAGGGGTCCAGCACCGAGAGCCCCCCTTGCTAAACGTCCTGAAATCCTTCGTATTCGCTATCTTGTGATTGGCCTTTCGGGAGGAATAGCGATCGGTATTCTAATGCCAAACGGCAGTCGACTGATTCAGCTGCTTCTCGGCATCATGGCTTTCCTGGGACTAGCCAGACTGATCATCCGTGCCTTGCGGCCAACTGCATCAAAAGCGCAACAATCGGCATCCCAGCAAGGAAGTCAACGATGACGCATCAAGATGTGATTTCCGAATCCCTGGCAGGCTGGCAGGTCATGGCATGCATCAGCCGAACAGGTGCCTCCCATCGCCAGCGCGGCCATCATTGCCAGGACAACGTGGCCCAGGTCCTGAGCAGGAGCCGCGATGGAGCTCCCGTGACGGTGGTGGCCATGGCGGATGGCCACGGCCACCCACGCCACTTTCTCAGTGACGTGGGCAGCAAGCAGGCCTGCCGCGTTGCCACCCTGACCGTGAGCGAATGGCTGGGCGACCTGAGGCTTCAAGAAGGAGTGCGAACTGATCTGGAGCACTGCAGGCAACAGCTGGCCCGTGAACTGCCAGGGCGCATCCAGCGCCACTGGACCTCAGCAATTCAGCAGCACTGGAGACAACAGCAGAGGACCATGCCGGCTCCAGCAGGGACAACACAGCCGCTCACGTCACAGCCGCTGGAACCTGAGGCGATGGACTCTCAAGCATTCTCGAGGCTTCCCTATGGATGCACCCTCGCTGTCCTGGTGCTGACACCGCAATGGTGGGCGGTGACCGGACTGGGCGACTGGGATCTGGTACGTGTGTCCAGCGATGGTGTCGCCAGGCTGCTGAGTGAGGAGAGATCCCCCAATCCGGAGACAGAATCCACGGCCAGCCTTTGCCAGGCCGATGCCGCACAGGCGATGGCAGCCCGTACCCAGATGACAGGGCTGGAACCGGATTCGGAACCCTTCGCCGTCATGATCAGTACCGACGGGGTGAGAAAGTCCTGTGGCGCCACCACGGACTACCTCACCTGGGCCACCGAGCTGGTGACAAGCCTGCAGCGACCCTCTGCAGGGGCTCCGATGAGATCGGATCTGTCCCAGCGCCTCGACAGGCTGAGTAGCCGAGGCACAGGGGACGACGTGAGCGTTGCCGTTGCTGTGCAGGGATCGCTGGTGATGCCAACACGACAGCCGGACCACCTGCATGGCAAGACCGAACCACAACGCCTGCCAGGCAGCAAACCATCAATCACGCCACAAGAATCAGAGCCCAGGCCAATCCTTCAACCCGGTCTGTGGCCTCTCCACTGGCTGCAATGGACGCTGAACCATCGCCGCAGCCTCGGTGTGCTGATCGTGTCATTGGGCAGCATTAGCATTCTACTGTCATTGCGAGTTCTGGGAATCTGGTGCAACGACATCTTTCTGCTGCCCGAACAGAGCGTGGAATCCTGCACAGGCCGTGATCGCTGACACCATGGCCACGCCTGCATGACAAGGAGCGGAAGGCAAAGACGGCATGCCAAAGACTGCTCCAGGCCGACTGAAACACAGGCCAGCAGGATGACTCAGGCTGCTCTGCTCCTAAGGCTGCTCTGCTCCTAAGGAACTGGGTTGGAAGCGATGCCAGTCGACCTCTTCAATGCGGCCGAGAACCCGGGGGGGCTGATTGTCCACACGCACTGTCACCAGGTCTGGCCGTCCCGCACTGACCTCCAAACCCTCGCCAAGGGGGAATTGCTTCTCACCCTCCAACTCACCGGCGAAGAGCATCGTGCCATCAAGCCGGCGGACCTCCAACCAGCTGGGCTCCATCGCCTGAAGATACAGTTGCTCCTGGCTGGTGATGGGCGCACTGCCTGAAAGAGCCTGCTGCTGCTGCTGCAGGCGCCGCTGGATCCACGGACCACCAAGACCGGCAATGAAGCCGATCAGAACGGCTCCCATGAACACCTTGGCCCATGCGGCATCCACCGGCCAGCCCGTGCGATGCCGTCTCCGGGGAGGCGTGACCAGCTCGCGGGGACGTTCTGGAGCGGCAGGCCGCTGAGGCCGCAACGCCACCTCTGCAACCTCACGCGCCTGCTCAGCCGAAACACGCGCCTGTTCAGACGAAACGCGCGCCTGCTCAGCCGAGGCAAGCGCCTGTTCAGCGGAGGCAAGCGCCTGCTCCAGCTCCCCCACGCGATGGGTCTGCGCCTGGAGGCGACTGAGCAACACGCTCTGCTGGTCCTGCAGCTCCTGGAACTGCCGCTGCGCAGCCTGCAGGCCGTCCTCCAACTGCCGGCGTTCCTCAGCATCCTGACGTGCCTGTTCCCTGAACTGCTGCCTGAGTCCCACCAGAAACTGCTTCAACTCCAGGGGACTGGGGTCCTCTGGCAAACCGGACGTGTCAGAACTCGCAGAGGAAGAGGAACGGGTCATCACGACTCAGGGAACAGACGCTGAGGCTGCACAGCCTTCAAGTGAGCTGCGAAGGGAGGCTGACGGCCAGTCAGCACCGCGTCAAGGTCGTGATCCAGCATCTCCTGAAGCAACTGCTGGCGGGTGTCCTGATCAAACTGGGCTGGAATGCGGGATTCCAAGCGAAGCAACACGAACCAGTCATCGATGCGCAACGGTTCGTGCAGCTCACCGAGTGCCATCCGACTCAGGGCAGCCTGGAGATCCGGATGCAATCCAGCCAGGCGACGTGGACCAATCACTCCCAGGCTGAGTCGCTCGTCACCCGTTGCGAACTGCCGAGCCAGGTCATGAAAGGAGGCACCCTCATCCAGCAGGCGCAGGTACAGCTCAAGGGCAGTGCCGTGGCTCTCCACTCGAATCATGCTGAACACCACCTTCTCAAGGGCAGCGCTGCTCTCCTGAAAGTAGGCCAGGATTCTGTCGCCGTAATGGAGGTCGCACCAGCGTTGCAGACGCAAATGGAGCCAACGCTCCTCCAACATCGAGCGGAGGGCCAGAGGCACTGCCTCAATCCAGCCGCTGTTCGGATCCCGGGGTGGCTGACCCGGCAATCCCTGCCACAGCTCAGCCGCCATGGGCGACCAGTCCTGTGCATCAATCACAACTTCTGAGGCCAACCTGGCGCGAAGACGCACGCGCACAGCATCCCGCAACGCAGGATACTGGGCCAACACTGCAGGAAGATTCTCGTGGGCGGACGACGTGCCCTGCCGCTCCAGCCAATTCACCAGCTCGGCCTCTGGCTCATCCAGGCCTTCCGGCAGGGCCAAGGGGGCACGCTCCTGCATGGCCTCCTCTGGCAAAGTGGATTGGACAGGCTTTGGGCCCTGTCCAGGTGGCAAAGACGCGGGCAGGGAATTCAGCCGCGCCTCCACGGTCGCAAAGACGGCCTCGGCATCCCGCTGACGCTGAAGCCAACGCTGCTGCTGCTCGGCGATGGCCCGGTCAATCCGAGCGAGGTCCTGTTGCAGTGCTGAGATGGAAGGGGATCGTTCCTGCACTCCGCTCCTGAACTCCATTCAAGTGTAGGTGGAGCAAGGTCTTTGGCCAGACCAGGCTCTGAGGCCACCGAGCTCCGAATCAACCAAGGGGTAACTCAGATGGACCCCGCAGGCGGAAAAGCAGTGGGAGGCAAGGGGCGGAGTGTGGTCGATGAAGCAAGCACGTCCTGCGTAAGGAGATGCTGAGCAAAGCAGGATGACGTGCTGTGCGGGTGAACCCCATGCACGACACGCCCGACAAGATCATCCAAGAACATGATCTTGCACCCAGCATCAACAAATCGTCGAAGCAAGGAAGAATCGACAGGGAGAGAGTGATCGAACCCACTCAGCTTCAGCAAAGCAGATCGAGAGAACACATGACTGAAACCATGACCGTAGGCATTCGAGTCCAGCTCTTCACGAGTCAAGTTTCTCGCCAAAACAGTGATCCCAGCTGCCGTGAGATGAGAATAGCGCAGGCCAGATAATGATGAGTTACAAAAACCATACACACCACTCCGTGCGTGCCAACAGCACCAGCTCCTTAACGAGACAAAGTCACAGCCATGCTGCAACAGATCTCCAACCATAAAAGCCAGGTAATCAGGCGCGTAATAGTCATCGTCATCGAAGCGCGCAATAATGTCACCCGATGCAAGGTCGCAAAGCTGGCGCAGCTTCTCACCAAGGGATAGGGGACTCTGTCGATGTAAGTAGGTCACCCGCGCATCAGCCTGTGACAGAGCGATCGCCTCCGCACAGGCAGTGGCACTGTCATCAAGAATCAGCATCTGCTTATTGGGCCAGGTCTGGGCCTGAAAATGCCGAATCACACTGGTCAGGTGAGTGGGTCTGTCCTTGGTTGGCACAATCACGGAAACCTGAACACCCCTGCCGTCGCCAAGCCAGGCTCGGCCCAGGAGAGATTGATGGTCAGGGCCAGTCGCCACGCCACTCCTGGGCGGAGTCGCCAAGGACAGAAAGGGAGCAGGGGCAAACGGCGGGATCGATCGCAGGCGGCTGAACGAAACCGATGCGGTGACCTCTGAAGACAAGCGCCCCTCCAGAGGACCAAGATCGTTGAGCCAGAGCAGTGGATCTGGAATCCAGATCATGCGCCCGGCTGCTAACTCGAGAAAGAGAAGGAACAAAGCTGATGCATCGGCTTGCTTGTCAATCGCCCCAGCCTCATCCCCCAGATCAGAGGGAACGATGAACGGCAGCAAGCCGGCCTTGAAACTGCGCAACGGGGCCGCACACCAACCAACCTGGCGAAATGAATGGGCCAAGGTGGTACGTGCCAGGCAGGCGCTGCCAACAACCTGATGGTCACTTGCCCGAACATAGCTGCCATAAGTCAACAGGCACTGATGACGCTGATACGTATGACTGATCAGCTGAAGAGCATCATCACCGAGTAGCCGGTCAACCCCATCGATCTGGATCATCACATCATCGCAGCCAGGCTGAAGCAGCTCGACTCCCTTCAGAAAGGCTTCAAGAGATGAATTCATCGACACAGGGCTCAAGAACACCTTGAATCGCTCATCCCCATCGATCGCGATAGAGACCTGCTCAGGCGTCAGCTCCGTAGATGGATCAACAAGGACGATGGCCCTGAAGTTATGATGCTTCTGCTGACGCAGTGACTGCATACAGTCATCAAGCGACACCGCAGGAACGCGGGCAGTGATGACAATCTTGAAATGGACAAGATTGCTGTCAAAGCACAAGCCATTCTCATGTCCTAATATCGAAATAGACGGAAGCGCCTGGACAATCGCACCAGAATCCCCACGTTCAACAGGAGACTGCATCGTGAGCCCCACTGGAGCGGAAGAACTCAGCATGACAGTCACATACTGGCTCGCGACTTCCTCAAGCAACTCAGCCGTCGGTCCCTCTGCTTGATTCAGCTGGCGAAAGCGGGGATTACCCTTGTTCTGAATCAGCAGGCGCTTCTCAAATGTGTTGCGATCATGGCCAATGCAGAGGATTGTCTGCTTAGGATCCAGCTGCGCCAGAGGAAATGAGTAATTCTTCAGGAAGAATCGCTCCTCAGCTCGAGAAGCATCATTGGAATAAGCAGTTTGCTTCAACAGCTCCCTACGGAATGCAAATGTTCCAGCCGTGGCATGATGTTGCCCATAGGGCCCTGCCAGCCACAACTCTTTTTCGGGCAGGAAAAGAATCGGCAGCAGTGTTGAGCCGGCGACCAAACAACCAGTGTCCAAAAGCCGGCGAACAGCGTGTTCGACACGAGTCGGGGGATAATAATCATCATCATCGAGATAGACGATGATCTCTCCCTCACAGAAGGTATGACTGAGATTCCGCTTCTGTCCCAGTGGTAGCTTCTCATCAAGCCGGCGATAGACAACCTTTAGACCGCTTGCCTCGCTGGGCACGAAATCAGGAACACCAGCTGGGGAATCATCGATCAGAACCCACTCCATGCGTTCACGGGGATAGGTTTGATCGAGAATTCTTTTCTCCAGCAGCGGCAGAAATGCAGCCCGATTGTAAGTCACCGTGCAGAGACTGACCAACGGGTAGGAGCTCAAACTGGGATCTGGCATGCCTGAACTGACCATGGGCATCTCCTCCAGGGGCTTCGATGGCTTGGAGACATCATGGAAAGGATTCTTGCGCCCCTGTCGCCGCTTTTTGGACACGATAGTCAGGCTGCCAACGAGGACTCCGGTTCAAGTATGCAAGAACCAGAGGGTTGATGGCAACAGGACGTCCCCTGTGTCAAGAATATTGTCGATTTTGCTATGGCATCAGAATGCCAAGTTTCGAGGCAAGTGATCTTCAAGCCTCGGCCGACTGAACGTTTGCAGTCAAGACAAGCATCCCGAGGGGCATCTTTATCTATTGACTAGCGTCAATCATATCACACCTAACCACTTCCTTGGCATCATTCTTTCGTTGTCAGTCAAAGACATCCATCCCATGGCAAACCTTGTGACCATTGTCTCCTGGCAAAGCCCAAGGAAGAGCTGATCAAGCCGCTTATTTCTAAGGGTGTGTATCTCATTGACGTCAACGAAACGGCTATGAGCCATCAATGACTTCAGACATCAGTGCTGGAGGTATAGTCAGCTCGGTTTTCCATGTTTCAAGTGGATCGGTTTTAGCACATTCTCGTTCAATGCCGTACTAACCATGGAATGGACCAAACCAGAGGATGCATCAACTCTGATGTGGGAGCGCATTCCAATGAACCCTGGTTGACCTTGGCGACCGAGTGCACTTCAGGATGACGCTCGCCCAGCATGTTCTTCATTGAACTGTAGCGTTGAAGATCGACGCATCTAAGCCTGGACCATTGTCGATCACCACGCTATTCTCCGTTTCTTCTTGGCATCAGTCTGCTGGTAATCCGTGCGATCCAACTGAAGAGCGATGGCCATCTCTGTCCATTCTCAATTCTTGATCTGGGCTTATCCGATAGGTTTTTCAGAGGTTCTTTGGCGATCGCAATGCCAGCGATGAGTCAGCTGGTGCGTTAACCTTCACCACCTGCCCAACGGAAGGAATATCAACTTTTCTTACGACTGCCGAATTTACTGCCATGTCACTACACTAAAATGTCGATATTAAAGTCGCATTGATAACAATCAAAGGCTTTTCAAATCGTTTTGACTGGGCACACCTTGAGACGAAATCACGTTATAATTAGCGGAACGGGCAGGGCTGGAACAAGTTTTTTAGTACAGCTACTGTCGCATCTAGGGCTTGACACGGGATACACATTCTTGGACTGCCTGCAACACTTAAGAGAAAAGTCACATGCAGGACTTGAGCAAGACATCAGTAAAGCCGACGCTCCTTATATCATCAAAGACCCGGCTTTCTGTGATTACGCAAAAACCATTCTGGGCTCCGCGTCGATATGCGTTGACCATATATTTGTGCCCATGAGAAATATCTTTGAAGTTGCTGAAAGCAGGAGGAGGGTTAGTCGCGAAGGGGAGGAATGGGGAGGCTTATGGGGCACAGAAGAGCCAAGCATGCAGGAGCTAGTTTTGCTGCAGAAATTCTATGACTTGATGACTGCGTGCTCGATTTTCAATGTTCCAGTTACTCTCTTGGCTTTTCCCAAAATAACACGTGACCCTCACTATCTATATTTAAAGCTAACGCCAATTCTAAATGGAGTCTCGCCAGAGAGATTTAGATCGTCATTCCTGCAGGTCACTCGACCTGACTGGATTCACAGATTCGCGGAGATGTAGGACTTTCTCTCGGGTTCTTGAACTTGACAAGGATGTGACACAGCGAGGCAAGAGGAGATCTATTCTGCAGATCAAGCAACGACCGCCAGTTTTGTACCAACTTTCTAGATTCAGGCTAACACGAGTAAACGCTTACAGGTGCTATGAGCTCAGCTCCAGGAAGACTTTGGGCAAGGCCCTTCGAGCAGGCGCCAACCACAAGACAAGCACCAACGTCTGAAGTGGACATATCTGAGAGCTTTAAAGCGTACATCGGTCAGATATTGGTCGGCTTTTTGAGTAGCAATCTTTCCTCCACTTGAGTGCCCAGTCGGCCCACTGATTCACAGCTCGACTCCTCGACTTCTGAGCAATAGTTGACGACAGACCAGAAACAGGTTGGACTAAGCTGCCATGTTCTTCTCGACAAGTCCCATCGTTTACCTCTGAAACGGATCCCCCCTTGAATGGGCTCCCACCAATGAACCAGCACCCGAACCCGCAGCCCCGAGATCGAGCTCAGGGTCGCCCTAATGCAGGCAGACTTCGGGAGACGACGCAACTACAATGGTACAGATTTGTTCAGGAAGGCCCAGAAATGGGGGTAAGTGCGAAAGACGTGCGTGGGCACCTGGATGGAATCGTCGGTCGCGTGGCTTTCGGATGGGCACTGGATCATGCAGATCCAAGCAAAAAGCTAAAAATCAAAATTGTAGATAAACAAACCGGGGCCACGCTTGGTGAAGGCCTCGCCAATCAGCCGAGAGATGATCTTGGGGTCCTTGGCCAACAAGACAGCGACTATGCATTCAGGATTGAACTGAATAGTTTCCCATCGTCTTTGGCTGAGATTGAAGCCATGGCTGGCGGCGTCTCCCTGGTCAAGGCTTCCGCCACCACCGCTGGCACCGCCGCACCAAGCAGCGGCAACGTTTCCAGCCGCAGCCTTGATGTGCTGGCATCTCTCAATCAAGCCAACTTGGCGTTACAGCGCACTCTTGCGCTAGAAATCAAGGTCAAACGTATTGCAACAGCACTTGGATTACCCTTGGATTTCGAGAAAGAACTTTCAGATGATCAGACACCTCAGCCAAGAGAACTACGAAGGAAAAATATCGACGAGCCAAGGAAGCTGATTATCTTTTCCATTATTGACTGGGGATACCGCTTCCAACGGCCGCAACAAATCAGTGCATCACTGGCAGAGGATGGCAACCAAATTTATTTTGTCAATGCCAATTTCATCGCCACTCAAAGCAGCAGCATTGATTCAAGGGCATTGCTGCCCTCCCTGAAAAGAGTTCAGAGAAACATCCTTGAAGTTACTCTTAAAAAGCCACCTAACTTCTCAAGCAGCGGACATGAACAAGACTTGAATAACATCTATAGCCATCCAAGTGATGCCATGGCACTGTGGATCTCAGCGCAACTCAGGAGTCTTATTGAGATTTACAAGCTAGAGAGTGCTATTGCAATCATCATGCACCCATCATGGTACAAGGTCTGTCGCACTGGACTGCAGGAGCTGCCGATCGTCTACGACTGCATGGATCATATCGCTGGCTTTCCAGAGACATCTCTTGAGATCCTAGAGGAAGAAAAGCTGCTGGCCAGCCAGTGCGATGCACTAGTCACAACTTCTGATTTCTTATACAGTCAGTTCACGCACAACAACCACTATCTCATCAGAAATGGTTGTGATTACGCATACTTTTCTGCTTCCGCTGCACCTGATGATTCGTTTGAACGCTATCGATCTGCAATGTCTCCGATTGTCTGCTACTACGGGGCAATTTCAGGCTGGTTTGACTTGAAACTTGTCGCCAAGGTAGCGCGTCAACTGAACAACCATACATTTCTCCTGGCGGGATCAACAGAAGGATGCGATCTCGATGCCGTAGAAATTCCAGATAATGTCCACTTCCTTGGCGAGATACCGTACAAGAAACTCACAGCTTTGTTGAACTTGGCAGACGTCTGTATCATTCCTTTCAAGCTGACAGACTTGATTAAAGCCACAAATCCTGTCAAGGTCTATGAATATCTGGCCGCTGGCAAGCCTGTTGTCTCAACCTGGCTACCGGAAATCGAGGCGTTACATCTGGATGAGTCTTTGGTACGCCTAGCTGCAACTGCGGATGAGTTCTCAGCAGCAATCATCGATGCAACGCAGGAAGACAGCTCCCATGGGATCGTTGCCGCTAGACAACACTTTGCCGCAGAGAATACTTGGAATAACCGCAAAGAACTTTACGACAAGGCACTTAACAGTATCTTCCCCGAAGTATCCATCATTATTCCTTGTCACAACAACATCCATTCCACACAGCTGTGCATCGAGGGCCTGCAAGCTCATACACATTACCCGAACTACAACCTGATTATCGTCGATGACGCATCTAAAGATGGAACGCATCACTACTTGAACAGGTTGCAGGAGCAATATTCTCATATTAGCGTCATCACACTCGACGAAAATTCTGGCTTTGCACATGCTTGCAACCGTGGCATGGGGCAGGCACGATCAGACTATCTCGTGATTCTCAATAATGATACACAAGTGACACCACACTGGCTCTTCAAGCTTCTGCGAGCCTTGCGCGCTGATCAAGCGATTGGCCTGTGTGGACCCGTGACAAATGCAATCGGTAATGAACAGAAAATCAAGATCGCCTATAGCACCATGAAAGAAATGCAGTGGCGAAGCCAAGAGTTCACAACTGCTCGGCACAGAAAGACACTAGAAGTGGACGCATTGGCATTTTTCTGCGTCATGCTGAAGCGTGAAGTTGTTCGCGATATTGGATTGCTGGATGAAGATTTCGGACTTGGCTACTATGAAGATGATGACTACTGTGTACGAGCGCGCAACGCCGGCTATCGTCTGTTGATCTGCGACGATGTTTTTATTCATCATGAACTCTCAAAGTCATTCGGGAAAGACGATCTCAAGCGATCAGAGCTTATTGCCAAAAATCGCACATTATTCAACGCCAAGTGGGGATTCGACGTGGTTCATTCTTATCGGGATGAGGAGGGCTTTGGCTAGCCTTCTTCGAGCTAATGAGACCCTCATGCAACAGGTAAAGTTCGCCAACGGAGAGTAATCAATGGACCATGAGAAACAGCATCGTTTTATACTAAATGTCTGTGAGCGATTTCAAGAACTGACCTCTGATTCTAGAGTCGTTGCAATAGGACCGCAGGATACCAACCGCTTGGCCGAAATACTTTCTCAATGCTGCAATAATTATCTGGCGATTGATATTCAATCAAGTCAAGACATAGATCTCTTGATTCCACGAGAACTCTACGAGATCTCATCGGGGTGGGCGACAGTTGTTATCTCCACTGAATGCCTCGAGCAAACATCAATCTGGGAGGATGTTCTCGCCAACATTATTCGCATCACCTCTCCTGGGGGCCTTGCAATATTAACGCTTACCAGGCTTGACAGGCGAACAAAGAATGAAGCAATAGCCGAGTCGGAATCATCTCACTCCATCAATCAAGAGTACAGATTGTCCTCTCAGATTGATCTTCTTAATTTCGCCCAAGAATGCTATTTTTCCGATTATGGGTTTGAGATGAGCGGGTCTCACAACAAGATCTACTTCTGGGGACTTCGCAACAATACTCATTTTTGGGGACTTCGATCCTCGACCACGACGGTCCTGGCGAGACCCGAGAGTACTGAGGCCCTGGAGAATCATCTCGCAAGAGTGCAAATTCAGTTGGAGCAAGCAGAGGAGAAAGCCCAGTATAATGATAAGCTTCGAGTTGACCACATAGATCTTCAAGCGCAGCTCAAATCGAAAGAGGAACAACTTCAAGAAATAGGTGACAAGCTGGCAAGCACGCTGGAGTTGCTCGCTAATTCAGTTTCAGAAGGTGAGATGCATGCCCAGACTTTAGAACTTCTAGCGGCTCGGACTTCAGAGATCAGCAAGGTACAGTCACGTTTAGTTCAGAAAACAGAAGAGGCAAAGCACTTACAGAAGGAGATCCACCGCAAAGAGCAACAATCACACGGGTTGCTTGAACAACTTGCAGACATACGTTTGGATTGTGACCGTGCCATCGACAGCGCAGAACTGGCCACGTTGCGCTGCCGGAGCTTTGAGCTGGAATCCGAACGGTTTCGCACTGAACGGGATCAGCTTCTGCAGATCAACTCCGAATACCGCAGGCAATGCCATCGTGCCGTCGATTTACTCTATAGGATAAAGGCTTTTTCCATGACTACAGACGCAGTCGAGAGCCAAGGGAGTTCTCGATGAATATCATCGCCTTGGCCGAATTGATTCGTCAACGCCCCTTGACATCAACTCAGTTGCATCACGTCGCAGAAGAACTGGAGTCAAGAGCGGATTGGACCCTGATGAAGCAGGCCTTTCTTTCCTTTCGAGTTGATGCGAATCCAGCCAGCAAGATCATTGGGTTTATTGACTACAAGTTGGCACAGGCCTGCTTCCATTGTGGTGAAACGAAAGAAGCCGAGGCCCTGGCCAGGCAGGCGATTCAGATCGAACCTGGCTTTCCATATGCTTATCATTTACTTGGAAAGTGTTATACACTGCTCGATCAGCACAGCAAGGCCATCGAAGCCCATCAACGATGCTGTGATCTGGCCCCCAGCTTTGCCTGGGGGTGGTATGAGCTGGCACAAAACCATCGGCATCTTCACCACTGGGATCATGCCCGTTACGGGTTGATCAGGGCCATACACTGTTGCACCGCCAACGAGTCTGAGCTGATCCAGCAGATCCAGGCGACGCAGACCAGTGTGGATGAAGGAGAGCGCCTGGAAATCGCGAAGACCATCTGGGGAGATCGAATGAACGGGATTCCGGCGTTGAACGGCTTATCGGAAAGCGACCATGCCCTGCTCCAGTTGGAGCAATTCAAACGCCAGATTGATCGCTTGGCCGAGGATTTCGAAGTTCCGGCTTGAGCGATTCACCCCTTCGTGCATCGCCCTGTTGCGGATCGTCAGGCTTGAACGGAGTCTTGGCAACCGTTGGCACTTCGTCTGGGTCGGCAAGAGCCTGGCGATAGATCAGCGAAGCCTGTTCAAACTCACCACGCCGCTCATGCAGCTGCGCCAGGGTTCTGAGCAGGGCAGGGCTCAACTGCTGCTGCTGCTGCAGCCAGGTGAGGAGCTCAATCGCCTCACGGTCCTGACCCATCTGCTCCAGCGTGCCGGCAGCCTCCGTCAATCGGGCTGGCCGCAGATAACCGGGCTTGAGCCGTTGAATGCGATGCACCAGCTGGGCCGCCTCCATCGCCTGGCCCAACTGTTGATGGGCCAGAGCAAGATTATTCAGGGCCGGCACAGCCTCTGGATCATCGGCGGCAATCTGCCCGAAAGACCTCCGCAGGAGTGGAATCGCCTGCTCCGCCCTGCCGCTGCGTACGAAGATCCCAGCCAGATTCACCAGGCTGCTGTAGTGACTGGAATCCAGCTCCAAAGCGGCGCGGAACCCCTCCTCGGCCTTGCCGTCATCGCGTTGCAGCAGGGCCGCCAGACCCATGAGCTTGTGAAGATCCGGATCACTCACGCCCTGGGCCTGGAGCTGATCCAATTCACGCGTCACGGCGGCAGCCGTCTGGGCGTTGAGCTGCCGGCGCAGCGCCTCAAGGCGTTGACGCCAGGGCGCCGCAGGAGCCTGCTGGGCCGGGTTGGCCGGGTTGGCCGGCTGCGGCTGGGCAGCGATCGTCTGCACAGGCCTGGGTGCGACGGCCGGGCCGTCCGAGCTGTAGGGCCCGCTCTGCGCAGAAGCACGCAACAGCACATAGGCCTGCCGGAAAAAGGGGGCCGCCAGTTCAGGGGCACCGCGCAGGCTCAGATCCTCGGCGTAGTCGAAGTAGCGGGAAGCCTGCGCCACCAGGTGCTCTGGTGCATGGGCCGGCAGGGGCACGCTCACCGGCACAGCTGGGGAGCGGTTGCCTGCCGCGCCCTCGAACAGGGGTGACTGAGCGAGCGCCGGAGCTTCTGCCTGGGGGCGTGGCCACAACCGCCCCAGGGCCCTTCGCAGGCGGCCGGGCTGCTGTGCAGGGGTGGTCATCGCAGAGGCAGGCGCCAGATTGATCGATAATCGCCCACAACGGACGCCATCGCCATGGGCACAAGGCCAGAGGTCTCCGTGGTGATTCCCTTCCGGAATGCCAGCGCCTGGTTACCCCAGACTCTCGCTTCACTGCAGAGCCAGAGCGGGGTGGAGGGTGAGCTGATTGCGGTGGATGATGGCTCGAGCGACGCGTCCGCCGCTCTGGTGCAACGGCTCTGGAGCCACCACCCCTGGCCCTTGAGGCTGCTGCGCTTGGACGGTGTGGGGGTCTCCCGGGCGCGAAACCAGGGTTGGCATGCCAGCCGGGCTCCCCTGGTGGCCTTTCTCGATGCCGACGACCTGATGCTGCCGGGGCGGCTGGCCGACCAGCGGGCCCTCCTGATGGCCGAGCAGCAGTGGAGCCATTGCCTGTGCGGCTGGGTGCGGCTGGATGCCGCGGGCCGGCCGCTGGTGGAGGTGCGGCCCTGGCTGGAGGGGGCGGGTTTCAGCCCGGCCGAGGCCTTTCGCCACAAGGCGGTGTTGCCCAGTGCCTGGATGCTGAGACGGCAGGCCCTCGAAGCCGTGGGAGGGTTCGATCCAGCCCTGGCCCATGCCGAGGATGTGGATCTGCTGCTGCGTCTGGCCCTGGCGGGTCAGCGGGGCACCTGGCTGCGCCGGATCGGCTGTGGCTATCGGGTGCATGCCGGCAGCGCCAGCCGGCACGTGCAGAGCCAGGCCCACAGCCTGCTGTGGGTGGTGGACCGCCAGTTGCGCAGGCTGCCGACCACGCCGGCGGCCCAGGCTCTGGCGCGGGAGCAGCGCTACACCACCCGAGCCTGGGCGGGATGGAAAGCCTGGACAGGGGGAGATCGCCCCCTGGCCCAGGAACTCTGGAGCACCAGCCTGGGGATGAGCCCCCTGTCTCCGGCACGGACGTGGCTGCACCTGGCGGAGAACGCAGGGCGAAGCAGCCGGCGGGAGGGCGTGACCTTCACACCGGAGCTGCTGCTGCACGACCCGGTGTGGCGGCGCCTCGAGAGCAAGCTGCTGCTGCGGTGGCTCCGACCGGAACCGGGGGAGCGGCTGGTGAGGCGCCTGCGAGCCGATCTGCTGAAGGAGCTGGGCGAACCGGCGGACGGCAGCCCCTGGTGGCCCCCTCGGCTGCGGACCCAGCTGAACGGGGAGGATCCCCTGCGGGACCTCCGTGCCCAGGTGCTGAGCTGGAGCGCCAGGCTGATCGGCGAGACGGAATCGAGCGACTCAGAACTGGCGCAGGACCTGGCTGGGCTGCTACGGCAATGGCTGGCGGTGGTGTGGCCGGAGGACCGCCGCGCCAGTCAGCGGATTCTGGAGGAAAGCCTGGCGATCGCACCGCAGCCGCAGGCCCTGCG